>JAXDJY010000301.1:0-2773 GCA_034667445.1 Actinomycetota bacterium
GCGGTGGTCTCCACACCGCGGGCATCGAGCACGGCCACGACATCGCGCGCATTGGAGAAGGACTCGCCGTGTAACCGGCTCGATCCTCCGTAGCCGCGGAGGTCGTACCTGAGCACGCGGAACCCCGCGTCGATGAGCGGCTCGACCTGCGGATCCCACGTCCGGCGATCCCACAGTCCGGGATGCAGGAGTGTGACCACCGGCCCCTCGCCCACATCCTCGAACGCCAGGGTGGCTCCGTCCGAAAGCCCGATCACACCTTCCATCGCCGCATCCTACGTCCGACTTTTGGCTCACGCGAATGATGTAGCAGACCAACTACCAAGGACGCCGTGTCCGGGGCATGATGCCGTCATGGCTCCGACACACAGCGCCGCGCCATGACCGATCGGAACGCCGGGAGACTCGCCTGGGCGATCGCCCTCGTGTGCTTCACGATGGCGGGTGTCAGCCTGATCTTCTGGGTGACGACGAGAGCCATACCCGAGGCCGCCAACGGGAACGGTTCGGGCCTTTCCAACATCGTCCCCGCCATGACGTTCGGCGCGCTCGGCGCGCTCGTCGCCTCCCGTCAGCCGAGGAACCGTATCGGATGGCTCATGCTCGTGATCGCGGTGGGAACGGGACTGACCGCGATCGGCTTCTATGTCGCAAAACACGCGCTCGCCGCAGGTGCCTCCCCTACCGGCTGGGTCCGATGGGCCGCGTGGAGCGGGAACTGGACCTCGGGGTTCGCTATCGGCTCGCTGATCCTGGTGTTCCTGCTGTTCCCGAGCGGAAGGCCGCTGAGCAGGCGGTGGGGGTGGGTTGGGTGGACAACTGTCGCCGTGGGTACGGCGTTCTCGCTCGGTCTCGCGCTCGATACCTCTCCGATCGCGATATCACCTCGCTTCCCGAAGCTGCATAACCCCGTCGGCATCGGCGCGGCCACCGGATTCAACAACTCGCCGGTCTTCCTGGTTATCGTCATCCTCCTGTTGGTCGGGGCGGTCGGGCTCCTGGTTCGCCTCCGTCGATCCATGGGCGATGAACGCCAGCAGTTGAAGTGGTTCGTTTACGCCACGGGGGTCTCGGTTGGCGTCATGGTGGTCGCGATCCCCATCACCGCCGTCAGCCAGTCCCTCAGCAACACGATGTTCAACCTCGCGTTCAACCTCGGATTCGCGTTCCTGGTTCCCGCCGCAGCCGCGCTTTCGATCCTGCGCTACGGGCTCTACGAGATCGACGTCGTTATCAATAAGACCCTGGTGTACGGCCTCCTGGCCGCGTTCCTCACTGCCGTGTACGTCGCCGTTGTCGTCGGGGTCGGTGCGATCATCGGTTCGACCCACAACACGCTCCTCACACTGGTTGCAGCTGCACTGATCGCGCTCGCCTTCAACCCCGTTCGCGAACGCGCGAAGCGACTCGCCAACCGGCTGGTGTACGGCGAGCGGGCCACGCCGTACGAGGTGCTCTCGGAGTTTTCCGGGCAGATGGCGGGGACCTACGCTCTGGACGACATCCTGCCCCGGATGGCGCGGGTGCTCGCCGAAGGCACGGCGGGCATTGCCGAGATCTGGCTGCGAGAGAACAACGTCCTTCACGCCGTGGCGATCTGGCCCGACGATGAAGGAGTCGGACCCTCGCCGGCGCCGCTGGCCGTCTCCGGCAACGATGTCCCGGTGGTCCCAGAAGCGTCCGCCGTCTCCCCCGTCACGCATCAGGGCGAGCTGCTCGGGGCGATTACCGTCGCCAAGCCACTGAACGACCCGCTCCGTCCCACTGAGAGCAAACTCATCGAAGACGTCGCCGCCCAGGCGGGGCTGGTGCTCCGGAACGTTCGATTGATCCAGGACCTTCGTGCATCGCGTCAACGCCTGGTGCAGGCGCAGGACGAAGAGCGGCGGCGGTTGGAGCGGAACATCCACGATGGCGCGCAGCAGCAGCTGGTGGCGCTCGCGGTGAAGGGACGCCTCGCCGCCGGCCTCCTGGATCGAGACCTGGACAAGGCCCGGGAGCTGTTGGTTCAAATCCAGACCGAGACGGCGGAGGCACTGGAGGACCTGCGTGACCTCGCACGTGGGATCTATCCCCCGCTCCTCGCGGACAAGGGGCTGGCAGCGGCGCTGGAAGCCCAGGCCCGCAGGTCGGCGATCCCCGTAACGATCGAGTCCGGCGAGATAGAGCGCTACCCGCGGGAGGCGGAGGCGGCCGTCTACTTCTGCTGTCTCGAAGCGCTTCAGAACATCGCGAAGTACGCGGAGGCCGGCACCGCAACCGTTCGGCTGTCCAACGGTGCCGACTGGCTCTCTTTCGAGGTCAGCGATGACGGCCAGGGGTTCGATCCCGCGTCGACCGGCTACGGGACGGGTCTGCGAGGCATGGCCGACCGGCTCGAAGCCTTGGGCGGATCATTGGACGTGCGGAGCGCACCGGGAGCCGGAACGACCGTGGTGGGGCGCGTCCCCGGCGGTTGACTGGGCGTCGGACCAGGCCGCGGCTGGATCGGACTCACCAGGGGGATGTTCGCCACACCTGCGCGATCGCCCAGGCACCGCTGATCACAGCCGACGCGTTGGTGGCCAAGCTCAACCAATACCCAGCACTCTCGTGGTCGTGATAGACGTGGTATCCGATCGCGTACCCGACCAACGACACCAGGCCATTTGCCCCCGAAAGGACCAAAGCCCCGGCCGCGAACCACCGCCACCGGTCGATCCGAACCAGAACGACGATCGCCGTGATCATCAGCAGCGCTTGGTGACCCTCCCTCACCAGGAGGTTCGCTATG
>JAXDJY010000302.1:0-8718 GCA_034667445.1 Actinomycetota bacterium
AAGGGCTTCTCGAAGGTCGGTGAGAGTTCGCAGCTCATGAACATCTACTGCGGCTCCGTCTGCCTGCTCGGATCGGCAACCCGGGACGGCGCAGCGGTGGAACTCGGCACCGGCACAGAACTGGGCCACACGGTCTACCAAGACTTCTACAAGACCGCGAGCCTGCAATCGAGCGACCTCAAGATCCAGACCGACCTGGCGGGCGTGTGGCAACCGGCCGGATCGGGTGGCGTGTATCACCTCACGTTCATCGGACAGACGACCGTCCGGCCTCCTACCGTTCGTATCGAGGTCGTCGCCCCGTCGGGTATGCACATCACCTCGACGAGCCCGTCGATGCAGGTCGACGGGTCCACCGCCACGTGGACGAGCACGGAACTCAGGCCGGCAACCCATCGGATGGACTTCACTGTCTCGTTCGCGGGATAGCCGGGGCTAGAGGAAGTTCCGGCCCACCGCGTCCTCGGGTGCCTCGATGCCGTAGAGGTTGAGGATCGTGGGGCCAACATCCACCAGATTCATGCCCTGCTTGGTCCCGAGCGTCTGGCCGGGAGCTCCCTTCATCACGAAGATCCCGGTGGGGTCGTGGTTCGCGCCATCGGGCCCGGTGTCGTTCTCATGGGTGAAGACGTCGGGGTTGCCGATCGTTCCCACGGATCGCCAGTCCAGGTCGCCGAAGTACACGATCAGGTCGGGGGCCACGCCGCGAACCTCGGGATAGACGTCCTGGGGCTTGAGCGCTCTCGTTCCCATCGGGCGACCGTCCGGCCCGACCATCGATCCGAATCGGGCGATCAGGTCGTCGCGCACCTCGTCGTACCTGGAGGACTCGATGATGCCCTCGGGCTCGCGGCCCTTCACATTGAGGAACAACCTGCCGTAGTAGCCTCCATCGCCCCAGGCGACCGTGCGCGACCAATCGATCGGAGCCTTGGCGATCGGGACGACGCCCTCGATCTCCTCGCTCAGCGTGAGAAGGCCCTCGCCGATGAGCCAGTCGTTGATGCAAACACCGCCCTCCATCCGGCGGGCCCCATGGTCGGACATCACGATCGTCACCGCGTCGTCCGGGATGAGTTCGATCAGCGAACCCACCTCGGAGTCGAGGTAGCGGAAGTAGTTCTGGAACGCGCTCTCGAACTGATTGCCGGGAACGTACTTCGGGTGGCCCGGATCCCAGCATTGCCAGAAGACGTGCTGGAGCCTGTCCAGACCCATCTCGACCATCATGAAGTAGTCCCACGGCTTGTTCTGGATCAGGCGACGCGCGACCTGGAAGCGACGCTTTGTCATCGCGTAGACCTGGTCCATCACGAACTCCAGCCCCTTCTCGCGGAAGTTCGGGATGTCGAAGATGTAGGGATCCGCACCGAGTTCTGCTTCCACTTCGGCCTGCAGTTCGGCGGGGGCGGTGAAATTCTTGGCCGACGGCGGGGTGAGGAAGCACGAGATCCGCCACCCTTCGACCGGCTTCGGTGGGTATCCGGGGGGCACCCCGATGAGGAGCGACTTCCCGCCACGCTCTCCCAGGAGATCCCACACCGTGGGCTCCTTGACGGCGTCCGATGTCGCAAGGGAAAGGCCGTCGTAGGTGGTGTCCTTACGATTGCGGAACCCGTAGATACCCAGCTGGCCGGGCGTTTTTCCCGTCATGGCGCAGGCCCAGGCCGGCACGGTGATCGGCGGAGTGATGCTTGCGAGCGGGCCGTGAAGCCCTTCGCCCATCAGTTTGTGGACGTTCGGCATCTCGCCCGCCATGTCGTCGAAGACCAGCTTCGCCGGCGCGCAGTCCAGCCCGATCACTGCAACCCTGGGTCCTTGCATGCCGCTCCTCCTGCGCCGTCCGGCCTTGATTCCTGAGGGTCATGAAAAAGGAGCCGGGCCCAGTTTCTCCGCCGCGGCTCCAGACGGGGATGGTATCAACCGTTTGGGGGGCGCACAAAACGGGCAAAAGGCGTACGGTGCAATGTAGCCTTCGTCCTTAAGGCTTTTGGAGGTTGTGGGGGTTACGCCGTCGGGTTACCATCCATCCCCCAGATGGGGCACAAGCCCCGGATGCAGGTTCGCAGAAGGAGAGTCACATGAGGAAGACGGTTCTAGCTTTGGGGACGTCGCTATTCGTGATGGCGGTTACGGCGATTCCCGCGCTTGCGGACTCGTCGCTGCCCGACCCTCACGTCCATGGCGCCAGCGGAACGAACGGAACGGCGTTTACCGGTGCGGCCCACCTGGGTCCGGTCGTCGTCGCGTTCGCCGTCCTCGTTGTTTTGGGCTTCGCGTCGCTCGCTCTGCAGCGTCGTCGCTCCCTAGCTTCGTAACCACCGCACCACGATCCGCGGCTCACGGCCGATCGAAGACCGCCCCCTGAGGGTCCTCGATCGGCCGTTTTCTTTGCCCGGATCTCGGCGTTTCCCCGCAGGTGCCGCTGGGTAGAGCCAAGGCGACGAAGGGGGACCCGATGCAGAACGAACCTGAGGCCGGAACCTCGGCCGATCCCGGCCACGCGCAGCCCGAGGCAGCCGAGGTGGAAAGCGCCAGGCTCCTGGCGAACCAAGCGCACGACGCCTTGTCGGGAGACGGCATGAGCGACGAGGTCATCCGAAGCGCCGCCGATGCGTTTATCGCGGCGGGCAAAGGGGGCGACGTAGACCTCTTCATCCAGGAAGCGCGGGAGCAATGGGCGGGATCCGCGCCGGCGCATGAACCCACCCCGGACCAGGACGCCCCGAGCGAGTAAGCAGCGGGCAACAGACAGGCCTCCGCTCCGCCGCCCGATGCTCGGGCTTCGCTGCATCCGCGTGGTGGTCCTGGCGGATGTGGTGTACGCGATCTTGTTCGTGCTTCGGTTCTCGGCGATCTTCCGCGCGGTGGGCGCGCTCGTGTTCCTCATCGTCGGCGCCGGGGAGCTTCTCGTGAGCGGATACCGCGTGTACCCGGACAAGATCGAGATCCGGGTGCTCCGCAAGACGTACCAGGTGCGCCGGGATGCAGTCGTGCGGATCTCCGTCGCGGAGCGGCGGGGGATCGGCGGACGTCTCGTTTACCTCGTCACAGCTCGCGGCGATCGGCAAGTGCCGGGTCTTGCGGTCCTTCCGTTCTCGTTGGGTCGCGTAGAAGTGACAAGGCAGGTCGACGAACTCAAGGCCTGGCTCGCCGAGCGCGATCGCCGAACGTGAACGTGACGAACGACGAGATCCCGGCGGCTCACTGCGAACCGAGGCCCTCGTCAGAATCGATGCCGGGCTCTTCCCACGTGGCGCCCGGCGGGCGCCGCTGACCGTTTCCGCAGTGATCGCGTGCTCAGTAGACTCGATATCCCGCGGGGACGTAGCTCAGTTGGTAGAGCACCGGCTTTGCAAGCCGGGGGTCAGGGGTTCGAACCCCCTCGTCTCCACCGCAAGGATTTCGCCTGGTCGACGGTGTGCTCGGATCCCGCCCCGTCCTTCGGGTTTGCGCGAACCGTCGCACAGCGCTTCAACAGCACCCACTTTCAGTTGCGGCCTTTGGGGCATCGATGAAGGAAGGTTGGTGGTGTGCGTTCGACGCGCGCGCGATCCCTACCGGCTGTGTAAGCGCCGTCGATGACGACGAGCAAGGCAGTCGCGCCGACCGAGGTGAAGGGGGACGGTCTGGAAGAGGTTCCCTTGTCCGTCGATCACCCCCGGAGGGGTGATGACTGAGCCTCGGGGCTCAGGCCTTCGCGATCATCGCCGATTCGGCCCACCCGAACGCGCAATGCCGACACTAAGAGCAGAACGGCGACGAACACAGCGTCGAGCAGGAACGCCACGATGACCCCACTTAGCCAGCCGCCAAGAAGGTCCTGGCCCTGATAGTTGCAGTACCCCGAGCGCTTGCCCCCGACATACAGCGGGCACGCGAGCTGGAGTAGAAGTGTTAGCGCCCCGGCGGCGAAGGGTGCGCCAACCAGCACGAGCAGCGCGGCGCGGCGAAGCCATCTAGCGGGTGGGCGAGCTGATGTCGTGATCAGCCCTATGAGACCGCTCGCGATAAGGCCGAGGCTGGCCCCCACAGCGGCGTACGCGGGGACCTCCGCTGGCCCGTCGGCGTTTCCGATCAGGAACCCCGCGACAGCACCGAGCAGGCTCCCGAACAGCGCAAGGCTCACGGCTGGAGCGCGCCCAAGGAACACCGCGCCGACCGCGACGCACGCGAGGGCCCAGACCATGAAGGTCGGCACCAGCAGAGTCGAGCGAGGCATCCAACACAGCATGTCTCGGACAAGACGGGGCGCGATACCCTTAGAACACGAGCATCACACGAAGACCACGGAGCGCTGTTTGACGAAGACGAGACGCCAACATAAGTCCTGGGGGGCAGTCAGCTCGCCCAGTGGTCGTCCACGGCAGACAGATGACGATGCAGTCGCGATTGAGGCGGCTTACGGGACATACCTCATCCGGGGAATGATTGGACTCAGGAGCTGGGAAACAGCACCAGCGCGTTCCTGGGGAACGGATGTGGGCCGACAGTAACCCGGAGTCGAAGTGGCACAAACAGCACCGACTTTCGTCTTCCCCCTCGGAGCCCACCTGCGGAAACGCCCTCCAGAAAGGCGTTTAGAGCGGGATACTTTGCAAGCCGAGGGTCAGGGGTTCGAGCCCCCTCGTCTCCACCAGAAGTGCGCTACCTAGTCAGACGAGTGAGTCCGACTGAACAACCCGGCGCGGCGGATCGCTCTATCTCGGGACGAATGCTCGCCACGTGCCAGTCCGAGCCAGGTGTAGCCTCCCGAGCATGGAGTTCGGGCTAGTGGTCGCGAAGCGCCGAATGGTGAGGCGTTTCGACCGTCGCCCGGTGCCGAGCGACACGATCGATCAGATCCTTGACCTGGCTCGTCGGGCACCCACGGCAGGGTTCGCTCAAGGCGTCGAGTTCCTCGTGCTGGACACACCCGAGACGGTAACGACGTTCTGGGAGTTGACGGACGACCCGAAGTTCCCGACCCCGGCCGAGGACATCGCCTCGGGCCCCACCGTGATCGTGCTGCCGATCGCTGATAGTCGACGCTATCTCGCACGGTACTCCGAGCCTGACAAGATCGAGTTCGGTATGGACGAGGCCGCACGGTGGCCGGTGCCATTTTGGGACGTAGATGCGGCCATGGCCTCGATGTTGGCTCTGTTGGCGGCGGTCGATGAGGGCCTCGGCGGTTGGTTCTTCGGGATCTCGCACGGCGAGCGTGAGCTACTCGCACACTTCGGCGCGCCCGATGGCATCCGCCCGGTCGGCATCTTGGGCTTCGGCTACCGCGCGGAAGACGACTCACCCTCCGGGTCGGGTTCTGCCCGCTCGCGGCGGCAACTGGGCGAGCAGATCCACCGCAACGGCTGGTAGAGGCGCGCCGGAGGCTCGGCCGGGATGATCAGATTCATCTTCGCTTCATGTTCGGAGTCGCATGCTCATCCCGATGGATGCCGTGCGAAGGGCTCCCCAGCCGCAAGGGAGAGTGAGTAGCGACGGGCTCGGGAGGCTGATCGTCCTAGCCGTCGCCACCGTTCTGCTTTCCACCGCATGCGGCACCGGCTCCGGCCCGAAGACGACCGCGGCTTCCCCGACCACGCCGGCAGTGGTGACTCCGGCAGCAGCAACGACATCGGCGGCACCCGCGGGGGCGGCCGCCGCGAGGGCCAAGGGCGAATGCGCGAAGATCCCGGATATCAACCCCGCGCAATTCCCAGCTTCCCCCACCGTGACGAACCCCTACCTCCCTTACACCCCCGGCCAGCAGTTCGTCTTGACCGGAACGGTCACGTCGGGAGGACAGGTTCATCGCCATAGGATCGTGTCTACAACGACCGACCTAACCAAGGTGGTCGACGGCGTTCGAGTCGTCGTCGTCTACGAAGTGGACCTGCAAAAAGGGGTCCCGCAGGAGTCGGAGCTACTCTTCACCGCTCAAGACCTCCACGGGTCCGTCTGGCACATCGGTGAGTATCCCGAGGTGTATGAGAAGGGACACTTGGTGGGCGCTCCCGAGGCGTGGCTCTCGGGCGTCGGCGGAGCCGAGGCCGGCGTCGACATGCCGCCAACTCCTCACATTGGCGACGTCACCATGCAGGGCTACTCGCCGAAACTGTTCTGGGACTGCTCCCGAGTTGAAGCCGTCAACCGGCACCGTTGCGTTCCGACCGGTTGCTACAAGAAGGTCGTGCTCACCAACGAGTGGTCGCCGGTTGCCCCGCACGGAGGCCACCAACTGAAGCTTTCCGCTCGCGGCATCGGCACGATCGCCGCGCTGCCTCTTGGCGACCCTCAGCCCGAGGTTGTGAACCTGGCCAAGGCGACCTGTCTCAGCCCGGCAGCGCTGGCCGCGATTGACAAGGAAGCTCTCGCGCAAGACAAGCGAGGCTACCGCGTCGCGGGATCCGTCTACGCAGGTACGCCTCCCGCCGAGCAGACGCTTAGTGAGAGTTGCTAGAGCACCGCGATCAACAGGGCAGGAGCCCCAAACCATCGCTGCTCGAGCCCTTACATTCGGCGAGGCTGTAGCTGTCGATCTTCGTCACAGTGGTCGCAGTCACCGCATAACGCCACCACACGACGGAGACGCTTGCGTTCGTACCTAGCGTCTCCGGTGTCGGGGCGAGTTCGTTCGCGATCCGACCGACCGGCGGGGTTGGCGCACTCGGCGGACTCCACGCGAAGAACGTGACGATGTCGAACCCCGGATAGCCTGTTGCGCCCGCCCCGCAGTGCGCTTGGAAGGTCGTCTTATGCCCCTTCCGGGTCACGGTCACGGGACCGGTCCCGAAGGCCTGAGTGTGCGTCGTTGGAGGGCGGCATCGGTCGAATATGGGATCGCTCTTCGCCAGTTCATCGAATGACTTCGTGATCCCCAGTTCCGGCGGCGGGGCCACTCCTGGGGCGGTGATCAACAGCGTTACGGGCGGCATCGACACGTGCGCACAGGTCGGGATCGCTGTGAGAGGACCTGGCCAAATGGTGTGGACGTCATACGCCCCGATCGCGACTGAATGACCCGGCAAGACGGGAGTCGAGCTCGTGGGAGGACCGGAGAACACGTTGTCATGATCGTGACTTGTGTCGGCGAGGAGGCCACCCTTTGTCCCCCGGATCACGAGGGAGCCGAACTCGCCATTGATTCCGAGCGGCACCTCGCGCCTCTTGTCCGAGACGTTAGCGAGTGAGAACGAGACACCGGTTGTGGCACCGGGCACGAGCACGTCGGAGGCAAAACGCAAGGTGCATCGGAACTTCCCGCCGTGCACGAGGACCGACTCTGTTATCGGATGATTCGAGGAATATGACTGCCCGGGCGGTATCGGAGGGAACGGATCGACTCGGCGGGGCGAAGGGGACGTGCATGCGACCGCCACGAGGAATATGCCCGGGACGACACTGGTCCTTCGCACAGCTCAAGTATGCGTCGGGTAAGGGGCCGTATCGTGATGCCCCGGTAGTGGGGAACAACCTATCGGTGGAGATCGACAGCATGGACGGAAGTACGAGTGCCTGTGTGTAAGGAAATACCGTGACGGACGAAGCCAGCCAGCCTCCTGCGTCTGGCGGCGGCGTCGACGTTCGCAGGCTGACTTCCCCGACGCGAACGGAGATCGAGCAGCTCGCGGAGATCTTCGACCTGTATCGCGCTCACTACGGCGAGGCCGCTGACGCTCCACAGGTAGCGAGTTGGCTGGAAGGCAACATCGGCAGTCACCGTGTCGAGGCCTTCGTTGCGGAAGACAACGATGGCGTCATCGGCTTTGCCATCACGATGCCCGTTCCTGCGTCGCTACGGCTCAGCCACTTCTGGCAGATCAGAGATCTGTTCGTCTTGCCAAACCGCCGTCGCGTCGGCGCCGGTCGCGCGTTGCTCGACTCCATCCGAGCAGCCGCGATCTCGGCAGGCGCATTGCGCATCGTCCTACAGACCGAGGACGACAACATTCCCGCGCTCCGTCTGTATGCCGAGAATGGCTATGCGGTGGTCAAGGGCTATTGCTCACTGACGCTGCCGCTAACGCCCGATCTCCGGGGGAGCTAACCGGATACCCCCTTTTCGGACATCGATCAGTTCTCGGGCTCTAGGCAGGGGCCCCTTCGCCGCTGTCCGAGTAACCACGAGGGGCGGCTCCATCCATCAATGGCCAGTAACAAGTTGGCTACCTCGTGCGTTTGCATAACGATGGAATCGATGACGGACGGGGTAGCCGTGGAGGCTGAGGGGATCGGATTCGAGGACTTCTTCCGGGGGGAGTACGAGACGCTCCTGCGGGCGATGTATCTCCTCTCGGGAGACCGCTTCGAAGCCGAGGAGCTTGCCCAGAGCGCGTTCGTCAAGGCCTGGGAGCGATGGGATCGGATCAAGGGCATGGAGAATCCGAGCGGCTACCTCTACCGCACGTCGGTGAACGCCCGAAGGAGCGCGAGGCGCCGGGTCGGGTTGGCGGCTCGACGAGCGGTCTCACTGCAGCACTCCGACCCGATCTCCGAAAGCGACGAACGTGATCGGATCCGTCGTGCGCTCGCGAGGCTCCCCGCGAAGCAACGAGAGGCGATCGTCCTCGTCGATTGGCTTGGCTTCTCCGATATCGAGGCGGGAGAGGCGCTCGGCATCTCTTCGGGCGCGGTTCGCGTCCGGATCTCTCGCGCCAGGGCCTCGCTCCGACTCCTGATCGAAAGGGCCTCGGCATGAGCGAACTGAAGGAACTGCTCGAACGCGAGGCTCGCCGG
>JAXDJY010000303.1:0-4077 GCA_034667445.1 Actinomycetota bacterium
GACGATCCCGACAGGGTCGCCAGATCCGACCCGCAGATCCCACTGATTCGCGGTTTCAGCCGAGCCCACCCGTCCTTCCGCACGACGGGATCCGTCAACGTTGAGAGCCGGAGCGGTGCGAGCGGCCCCGCGACCAGCCCCGGGGCTTTCCGGCTTACCATCCGGGCGCCCAGGTACTTCGGGACGCTCCGATAGAGCTCCAGCGCAAGGGCCATCAGGTGTTCCTCAGCATCGTGTCGAGCGGTTTGGGGAACCGGATGCGGGGCATCGACTTCGACATCCCCCATTCCTCGATGGGCCAGCGCTTGCGCCGCGCGTGGCGGTAGAGCGCCGAGTCCGGCGAAACTGCGACGGGATTCCCCACGGCACGCAGCAGCGGGAGATCGGAATAGGAATCGGCGTACGCGTAGCAGTGTTTGGGGTCGATCCCATCCTGCATGCAGTAGCGCTTGAGCCACGCGGCACGCGCCTCTCCCACGAGTGGCGGCGCGGACATGAACCCCGTGTAACGGCCATCGCGTTCCTCCAGCTCCGCCCCGATCACGATGTCGAACAACGGGGCAAGCGGCTGCACGAACACGTCGGCGGCGGCGGTGATGAGGATCGTGCGGTGTCCCGCGGCCCGGTGATCCCGCACCCGCCGGATCGCTGCGGCCGAGGCCTTCTGCAGCATGTACTCACCGACGTGGTGGTCGATCAGGTCCTTGATACCCGTCACGCTCGCCCCCTCGTACCGGCGGAAGAACGTACGGAGGAAGTCGCCGCGATCGCGCCGGTCGATCTGGAGATACCCGGGCACCCGCCCGAACACGCTGACCAACTCCCGCGGCCATTCGTCGGGTTCGAGGTCGGCCATCCGCGCCCAGACGTAGGACTCGACGACGTTGGAGGTGATGATCGTGCCCTCCATGTCGAATACGGCGACAACGGACTGTTCCCGTTCCCTGATCTGGACGACCGGCTTCTCGCGGTCACGCTTGCTCAGTTCGCGCAGCGACTGCGTCACCGCGAGCGAGTGCACATCCTGCAGGTAATACTTCCAATCCATCATCGCCGCATCGAACGGGAACTTCGCCTTGTCCTCGACGCTGAGCGAGTTCCACAGCGCGAACACCCGGTCGTCGGTGTAGACCACTTCGGTCTCGGTATAGATGCCGTACAGATCCGAATATCGTTTCACGAAGTCCACGCGCGCCTTGTCGCGGTCCACCCGGTCGACGGCGTCGCGCATCTGCTTGGACTTCGGTAGGTGGGTGACCACCTTCTCGGCCGCGTCGGTGAGCTTCTCGGCGCGCCGGAGCATCTTCTCCACGGTGAGGTTGCCCGGGAAGGTCCACTCGGGGACCTTGTGCTCCCCGCGCCCCTTCTCCGGCAAGGGATGGGTCTCGAAGTACTCCTTCACGTACTCGTAGAGCTCGTAGAACCGCAGCGGGTTTCGGCTCCCCGAACTGACGTTGTAATGCGCCGGTTCGCCCGCGGCGGGAGGATTCGCGGCGACCGCAAGCATCGCGTTCACGACGAAGTCCACGGGGATGAGGTCAACGATCCCCTCGGCGATCCCCGGGAACTCGGGGATCTGTCCGAGCCCGAACGCCCGGATGATCGGGTCGGCCATCTTGAAGCCGTCGATCCATCCCGGCGCCGGGTGCGCGAGCGCGCTCTCGATGATGGAGGGCCGAACGATCGACAGACTCAGGTTCTCGCGCTGGGCGAGATCCTCGACGGCGCGTTCGCCCATCGCTTTTGTGAACGTGTAGACGTCGGGCCAGCCCAACGACTGCGCCCGTGCGCGCCCGTACTGGATCAACCGCTTCGTCACCCACTGCTTGCGCCGGTCCTCGGAGTCGTCGGCGACGGTGCTGGGACCGGCGCGCGAGTGCTCGGCCTTGGCCTTGTCGATGAACTCGTCGAGCATCTCGGGCCGGCGGCTGGCGGCCTCAACATCCTTGCGAGCCTGCAGTGCGAGTTCGGCCTCCATGCGGTAGTCGACGCGATGGTCGAGCGGACCTTCGGGGATGACGCCCTTCTGCACGCCGGCGACATACGCGGTGGAGACGTGGAGCAGGTTGGGCCGGTTTCCGGCGGCGAGCACACCCTCATAGAGGTTCAGCGCGCCCAGGAGATTTGTCTGGAATCCCTCGTCGATGGGTGGGTCGAAGCTGACGGCTGCCGCGGAGTGGATGGTGATGTCCAGATCCCCGGGGATCTCCGGGATGCCGCGGCTGAAGTCGCCATCGATCACTTCAACGTGTGCGTGGAGGTGGTCGAGCAGCCCTTGTTCGCCGTGGCGTTCGCGTAGGACGGCGAATGCGGGCTTTCGCATGAGGTACTCAACGCGCTGCATGCTGGTCGACCCCGTCTGGCTCCGAACCAGCAGAACGACCGTGGTGTCGGGGAAGTCCAGGAGCAGCCGTTCAAGGACGACCTGGCCCAGGAACCCGGTCACGCCCGTGAGGAGAAGGCGCTTGCCGGATAGCGCCTCGACGATCGAAGGGTTGGCTTTCGTTGCCTCCATGTTCTCTACCATCCGGCAGATTATGCCTTATCTACCACTTGGTAGACAAGTGCCGAGACGGTCGGGAGTGCTGATACGGTCGGCGGCCAGCGCCACACGGAGGACGAGAGGACTCGCGTGCGCAGGATGGCATCGGCCGTAGCGATCGCTCTTCTTTCGGCGGCATGCTCACTGACCCTCGGTGGGTCGGGAAAGCCAACGGCCATACCCATCAACGATGCGGCCCCGCAGGCATCGTCGTCAGCGCATGCGGGGATGACCCTCTATGCGAATGCGGATCCAAGCTTCACTGTCGCGTATCCGAGCACCTGGAGCTACCAGCGAAACTTGCCGGCTGAAACCACCGGGGGCGTGCTCATGGTGTTCCGCGCCCCACCCGAAGGGGTTGTGGACGGCTATCAGGACAATATCGTCGTCTGGGATCACGAGTGGCCCCACCCCGTCACTGGAAGAGACGTCGCCGCCAAAGTCTTCGCTCATGCGCACAAGTGGATCGCGGACTATCACTTCCTCCGCAGGAGCAGAGCTACGCTCTCTGGTCTCAAGGGTGGGCAGATCGAGTACACCGGAACCAATGAAGATCGACCTCTCCGCCTAGTAACCGTGTGGACGGGAACCGGGTCGACTACATATTTCATCACCTACGCCGCCGAGCCGGGTTCGTACGAGCATGACCTGAGAGCGGCGAGAGTTCTCATCGAGTCGTTCCGTCTGACTTAAGGCAGGTTGGCCGTGAGCCGTCGATACACTCGACGCATGGAGCTGTCTGACTTCCAGGAGCAGATGCGGGCCACGTACGTGGCACGCGATTCCCAGCGTGGCCGGGACGCGACTTTCCGGTGGCTCACGGAAGAGGTCGGTGAACTGGCGCGCGCGCTCCGGACCCAGGATCGCGAGAACCTCGAGCACGAGTTCGGCGATGTGCTCGCGTGGCTGGCGTCGCTCGCGAATCTCGAGGGAATCAGCCTGGAGACGGCGGCCGCTAGGTACGCCGATGGCTGTCCCAAGTGCCACCGCTCTCCGTGCGAGTGCCCCACGTGAGCGACGTCATCGTTCGGTTCGCGAAACCCGAGGACTGGCCCGCCGTGGCCGGTCTCCTCGTCGAACTCGGGCGCGGCGTCGCTGCGGGAACAGCCGAGGACGCGACGCACGAACTGCAGTTCGGGGGCCATATCCGGCAGCTCAGCATCGTGACGCTCGTCGCCGAAGATGAGGACCGGGTGTTGGGCGTCTGCGACATGGAGTACCACCAGCGCCTCGGTGATCACCGACCACAGGCGCGGGTGAACGATCTGGTCGTGACCGAGGCGGCGCGCGGCAAGCGCGTGGGCAAGGCACTGCTGGATCGTGCGGAATCGTTGGCCCGCAAACGCGGCTGCTTCCGGATGGCGCTCACCACCGCATCGTGGCGCGAGGCCTCGATCGCGTTCTACACACGGGAAGGATGGGCGAATTACGGGGAGTGGTTCGTTAAGCCGCTTGCGGACGAGGTCTCTCCCAGCGGGCAACCCAGCGACGACAACTAGCCTTCGACCTCAGCCGGCGAGCGCCAGAGTGGCGAC
>JAXDJY010000304.1:0-4019 GCA_034667445.1 Actinomycetota bacterium
TGGGCGCCGTTGAACGTGACGGACACTCTCGAGGAGTACCGCGCAGTCCGCGAAACAGCTGGGCTGATGGACTTCACGATGCTGCGCAAGGTGGATCTCGATGGCCCGGGCGCGCTCGATCTCGTGAACCGCGTCGTCACCCGTGACGTCTCGAAGCTCGAGCCGGGGCACATCGGCTACGGTGCTCTGTGCGCCGAGGACGGGAAGATGGTCGACGACTGCACCGTCATGCGGCGGGACGCCGCCGGCGACCACGTCCGCTTCTGCGGCGCCAACGACCGCGATTACGAAATCTTCTCTCGACTCGCCGAGGGAACGGAGATCAAGGTCCGCGAGTTCACCGACGCGATGCCTCACCTGTGCCTACAGGGACCGCTGAGCCGGCAGATGCTGCAGCCGCTCGCAAACCAGGACCTCTCGAATGCTTCCTTCCCGTACTACCGCTTTCGCGAGGACGTCGAGATCGCGGGCATCCCGATCTTCATGACGCGGCTCGGCTACACGGCCGAGCTCGGCTACGAGCTGTGGGTCGATCGGGACCGGGCCCTGGAGTTGTGGGACGCCCTCGTGGAAGCGACGGAGCCGCAGGGAATGAAGCTGATCGGCATGGCGGCGCTCGACCTCTTCCGGATCGAAGGGGGCTTCATCATCGGCGGAGTCGAGTACGACCCGACCGTGTCGCCCTACGAGAGCGGTCTCGGCTGGTCGGTCGCGCTGGACAAGGGAGAGTTCCAGGGCCGCGCCGGCCTCGAGCGTGACCGCGCAGCGACGTCGCTCCGGCTCACGAGCGTCGTGCTCGAATCAGGAGGCGACGATGCGAGCGGAGCGCCGCTGTCCGTCGACGGCGCAGAGGTCGGGTTCGTGACACAGGCGATCGTCTCGCCCTACCTCGGCGGCAAGACCCTCGGACTAGCCAAGGTGCGCAAGGAGCAGAACGAGGCGGGCACGAAGGTGACGGCCCGCGTCGGAGACAACACCGTCGCCGGCGAGATCGTCCCTCATCCGGTCTACGACCCGGAACGTAAGCGGGCGAAAGAGACGTAGGCTCGGTCGAGCGAGAGGACTCTCGCGCATGCGAGTTTTGCAATGCAGGGTGTCTGCATCGCTCCCCTCTCCTAGCGTGCTCATGCCACGGAGAACAGCTCCCATTCGCCGGGAACGCCCTTGAGTGAGTGGGTTCCGCGTGCTTCAAACTCGATCCCGGAACCGGCGACAAGGTCCTTGACCGTTCGCGAGACGAGCACTTCGCTTGGCCCGGCGCGTGCTGCGACCCGAGCTCCGGTGTGGACGGCGAGCCCTGCAAGTCTCGTGCCGACGCGTTCGCACTCCCCCGTGTGCAGGCCGGCGCGGATCGCGAGACCGAGCGTGGCCACCTGGTCGCGGATCGCGCATGCACATCGGATCGCCCGGGCAGGCCCGTCGAAGGAGGCGAGGAAGCCGTCGCCGGTGGTATCGATCTCTTGCCCGCGCCAGTGTTCGAGTTGGTTGCGGACAGTCGAGTGATGGGCGGCGAGCAGTTCGCGCCAGCGCCGGTCTCCTAGGGCTGCGGCGCGTTCGGTCGAGCCGACGATGTCAGTGAAGAGCACGGTCGCGAGCACCCGATCTGGCTCCGGAACCGGTCGCGTGCCGGTAAGGAACTCTTCGATTTCGTCAGCAATGGCATCGGTGTCCCCCGCCGAGATCCAGTGGTCGGCACCGGCCAGCTCGACGAACTTCGCGCCAGGGATCTTCGAGGCTAGGTAACGCCCCTCCGCCACGTTGACGTCGTGGTCGCCGGCGCGGTGGAGGACGAGCGCAGGCACCTGGATCGTTGGCAGGATCCCTCGTACGTCGATGTACGAGTTCATACGCAGGAGCGCCGCGGCAGCGCCAGGGCTCGCAGCGCCTCGGAGGTAGCGCTCGAGGTTGTGCACGAACTGCTCATCCCCGAGACGGCTGGGCGCGTAGTACTCGACATCCTGCGGACGAAGGTGGCCCCAGTTCCGCTCGACGTCCGCCACCGACTCCTCACGATTCTCGGCTGTGGGCGCCCAGGGGTAGTCGTCGCCCGGGTCGCGTCGCTTCGCGAAGCAGCCGAGCGTGATGAGCGCGACCGTCCGCTCAGGATAGGTCGCGGCGAAGAGGAGGCACATGTTCCCGCCCTCGGAATGTCCGAAGAGCGCCGCGCGATCCGAGCCGACCGCCTCCAGCACGGCGCGCACGTCGTCCATGCGCTCTTCGAGGGTCGGAAGCTCATCGTTCGAAACGCGGTCGGAGAGTCCCGTGCCACGCTTGTCAAACAAGATGAGACGCGAGAAGGACGCCAGCCGCTCGAGGAACCGCGCCAGTGCCGGTTCCTCCCACATCATCTCGACATTCGAAACCCACCCCGGGACGTAAACGAGATCTCGCGGTCCCTCGCCCGTCACCTGGTACGCGATGTTGAGGTCGCCGCTTCGCGCATACCGCGTCTCCGGCCGGTCCACGCCCACAGATTCTCAAATACCCGCGATCACCGCGACCGCAGTCATCCCAAGGACATTGAGATTCCCGCTCCGCAAAGTTACGGTGACGCAGTGGTTTCGCCCTCGAGGAGCACCAAAGATGAGGCGGTGTAGTCGGCTGAGCGAAGAGCGGTTGCGGGTCGGGATCCAGCTACCGGAGGTCGAGCGCGAGGTTCGTTGGCCGGAGATGCTCGCGATCGCTCGGACCGCGGAGGCGTCAGGCTTCGACTCGATCTGGCTTGGGGACCACATGCTCTACCGTGGCGGGGATCGCCAAGAGCGCGGCCCCTGGGATGTGTGGACGACGCTTGCAGCACTGGCCGCGTCAACCGAGCGCGTCCAGCTCGGGCCACTCGTCGCCTCCACCGCCTTTCACCCACCGGGTTTGATCGCGCGGATGGCTGCGGCGATCAACGAGATTTCGAGCGGCCGGTTCATCCTTGGCCTCGGCACCGGCTGGAACGAGGCAGAATTCCGCGCCTTCGGAATCCCCTTCGAGCACAAGGTCGCCCGGTTCGAAGAAGCCTTCACGATCATCCGGCGACTGCTCGCGCGCGAGCGCGTGACCTTCCCCGGACGCTTCTACCGCACGGATGATGCGGTGCTGTTGCCGCCACCAAACCGGCAGGTGCCGCTGCTCGTCGGGACCTCCGGCCCGCGCGTACTCGCCGCCAGCTCACCCTACATCCACTACTGGAACTGCTGGTACTCCTGGTACGGCAACACCCCTTCTGGCTTCGCGAAGCTCAGCGCGACCTTCGAAGGGAACTTCCGGCGCAGCGCCTGTGTGCTCGTAACCGTCGGCGACGGCGGCGAACGACCGCCCGACCCGACATCACCACCCGTCGCAGCTGCTGCGCTACGCGGACACCTAAACGAACTCGACTCCGCCGGCGCCGACGAGGTGATCCTCGTGCTCGACCCAATCAACGAACACTCAGTGGCCACAGTCGCGGGAGAACTCGCGCTCAATCCATGCGCGTGAGGCAGCGGCCCGCGGAGGCAACTCCTTCTGGGTGCTCCGACTGTGGGGTCCACTTTGGCCGATGGATCGACGCAACTGCGATTTTCGTTGCAGTCATCGCAAACGGTCTGGCGTGGACAATCGGCGTGCTCGCAGGCTCCAGCATCCGAGCGTTGACGAAAAGGACAGCCCGCGCCAGCTAATACCGGCACCAGTGTCCACCTCCGCGTTCCCGAGGGACATTCCCGAACACTCGCGCACACGAGGCGATCAGGCTTCCAATCATCGCCCTTTGGCTCGGTATTGGGCAGAGCTTTGGGATGCGAGTTTGAGCGCTTGGCGAACGCCCAGTGCACGCGCGAGTTGGCCGAGCGATCCTGCGTCCCACTCAAAGGCCGGAGGCTAAGCGACGCGTAGCGGCTTAGCCGCAGGGCGTACTGATGTGGGCGCGGACGCTTTAGCGCCTGTGCCCACACGGTTGAAAGCAAACGCCGACCGCACGCCCATAAGAGCCCGCGGGCTTGGCCCGCGGGCGTTCCCCGCGAACGCGGCGTACCCAATCCCGGGCGAAA
>JAXDJY010000305.1:0-3712 GCA_034667445.1 Actinomycetota bacterium
GGACACGGCACGAACAAGATCAACGCGTCGATGCCCTACGGTGGCCCACCGCTACTGATCAAGACCATCGAGACCAACTGGGGCGTGCACATCGACTACTACGCCCTCACCACGTTCTGGGGCATCCGCCATATCGTCGACTCAGTGGGCGGCCTGACGATCGACGTGCCGTTCCCGATGAACGACCCGTACTCGCACGCGAACTTCCATCCCGGCGTGCAGAAGCTCACCGGTACCCAGGTCCTGGCGTTCAGCCGCGACCGGCACAGTTTGCTGAGCGGAGACTTCGGCCGGAGCGAGGACGGCGGGCGCGTGCTGATGGCGCTGCTCGCCCAGTTCCACAAGCAGTTCACGAAGGACCCGACGGCGCTCTACACATGGGTCGGCTCCGGCTTGGAGAACCTCACCACCACGGATCTGACGCTCGACCAGGTGATGAACCTGGCGTGGACGTGCACCCACGTGAGCGCCGCCGGCGTGCAGAACCTCGTGCTGCCCGGTGGGACGGGGATGGAGGGGACGCTGTCCGTGGTGCACATCGACACCAGCCGCGCGAAAGTCATCTTCGCGGATGCGCAGAAGGATGCGGTCGTGAGCAAGAAGAACGTACCCCCGAGCCCCGCTCCGGGCTAGCGCTCCCAACGGGGCCGTTGCAGACGGCCGGTAGCCTGTGGCGATGGACCCACGTGCGTTCCTCGATCAGTTGGTCGCCGACGGCGATACCGGGGAATCACTGGTTCACGTAGAAGACTTGCCGCCGCGGGCACCGTTCACCCGGGCGTTCCCCCCGGATCTGCCTCCCGTGCTGGTTTCCCGCCTAGAGTTGCTCGGGCTCACCGGCCTCTATCCGCATCAAGCCGAAGGGTTGGAGAGCCTCCGCGGCGGGCGGCATCTGGTCATGGCAACGGGAACGGCCAGCGGCAAGACCCTCGTGTACAACACCGCCTTCGCCGAGGCAGCGATCACGCAGCCGAAGGCCACCGCCCTCTATCTCTTCCCGACGAAGGCGCTGGCGCGCGATCAACTTCGGTCGGTTCGCTCGCTGAAGCTGCCCCAGATCAAGGCGAGCGTGTACGACGGCGACACCCCACGCGCCGAACGTCCGCTCATCCGCAAGAGCGCGAACCTGGTCCTCACGAATCCGGACATGCTGCACCTCTCGCTGCTGGCAGATCACGGCCGATGGGCGGACTTCTTCTTCCGTCTGGCCTACATCGTGGTCGACGAGGCGCACGTCTGCCGCGGCGTCTTCGGTTCGCAGGTTGCCATGACGCTCCGGCGGCTGCGCCGGCTGGTGGCGCACTACGGCGGTTCCCCAACGTGGATGCTGGCGAGCGCCACGATCGGCAATCCCGAGGAATTGGCCACGCGGCTCACCGGGCTGGAGTTCGATGTGGTAACGCAGGACGATTCGCCGCGCGGCCGGAAGTTGTTCGCGCTGTGGAATCCGCCGATCACCGACGAGGACACCGGAGAGCGCCGGAGCGCGCTGAGCGAATCCGCGAATCTGATGGCGCGGCTGGTGAGCAAGGATATCCGGTGTATCGGATTCACTCGGTCTCGGCGCGCCGCCGAACTCCTGGCCGAGTGGGCGCGCCGAGGAGTGGACGACATCCCCAAGCGCGAACGGATCAAGGCCTACCGTGCCGGCTACCTGGCGCACGAGCGCAGGAAGATCGAGGAGGCGCTCGCCGCGGGCGACCTGCTGGCGGTGGCGTCGACGAACGCGCTGGAGTTGGGGATCGACATCGGAACGTTGGATGCCGCGATCCTCAC
Organism: Actinomycetota bacterium; assembly: GCA_034667445.1. Classification (GTDB taxonomy): domain Bacteria; phylum Actinomycetota; class UBA4738; order UBA4738; family HRBIN12; genus JANXVR01. The sequence goes on from JAXDJY010000305.1 coordinate 1,777, forward strand.
CGGCTACCCGGGCACGCGGGCGTCGATGTGGCAACAGGCCGGGCGCGCAGGCAGGCGGGACACGGACGCGCTCGCCGTGCTCATAGCCCAGGACGACCCGTTGGACCAATACCTGGTGAACCATCCGGACGATCTCTTCTCCAAGCCCCCGGAAGCAGCGGTCATCGACCCAACGAACCCCTACATCCTGGAACCCCATCTCCGCTGCGCTGCACGGGAGCAGCCCATAGCCGAAAGCGAGTTCCCGTTCTTCGGCGACCCGGAGGACGTGTCCGCCGCGGTCTCGCGCATGGTGGCCACGGGCGAACTCGCCAAGCGCGGCGAGACCTGGCACGACCGCCGGACGGCGGCGCCGCATCAAGAGGTCGACATCCGTGCCGGAGCGGGGCATGTCTATTCCATCGTGATCGCCGGCACTGGTGAATTGTTGGGGACGGCGGACGAAGGCCGCGCGTACGGCACGCTGCATCCTGGCGCCGTCTACCTCCATCAGGGCGACCAGTTCATCGTGCAGGAACTCGACCTGGTGACCCGTGTGGCCGTTGTCGAGGAGGCCGACCCCGACTACTACACGCAGGCGCGCGACGTCACCGACATCGATGTCGTCAAGCTCCTTGACCAGTCCATGACGGGCGAGGCCCCGGTTCACTACGGCGCGGTTCGCGTCACGAACCAGGTCACGAGCTTCGTCCGCAAACTCGTCTCCACGAACGAAACGATCGGCGAGGTTCCCTTGCCGCTCCCGCCGGTGACGCTCGAGACGAAGGCGGTGTGGTGGACGCTCAGCCCGGCGCTCATCTCCCGTGCCGCGGTGAGCATGAAGGATCTCCCCGGTGGGATCCACGCCGCCGAGCATGCAGCCATCGGCCTGCTGCCACTTGTCGCCACGTGCGACCGATGGGACGTCGGCGGTGTCTCCACCCCGATGCACCAGGACACCGGCGCCACCACCATCTTCATCTACGACGCCTACCCCGGCGGTGCCGGTATCACCGAACGCGGGTTCCACAGCGCCGAACGGCTCCTCCACGCGACCCTCGAGACGATCAAAGCGTGCCGCTGCAGCCACGGCTGTCCCAGCTGCGTCCAATCCCCGAAATGCGGGAACGGGAACGAACCGCTGGACAAGACGGCCGCCGCGTCGCTGCTTGCTGCGATACTCGGCTCGGCATGGGGATGACCAGGAAGCCGTACGTGGGGGTGGTGGGCGCCGGCATCGCCACGGAGGCCGAGCTCGACCTCGCCACCGGCGTGGGCAGATTGATCGCTGAGGCCGGGGCGGTGCTGGTGTGCGGCGGCCTCGGCGGGGTGATGGATGCGGCCGCCGGCGGGTGTGAAGAGGCCGGTGGACTCAGCCTCGGCGTCCTGCCGGGTGATGATCGTCTCGCCGCCTCACGCCACCTCACTATGGCCGTCGCCACTGGGATGGGCGAGGCGCGCAACGCCGTAGTCGCCAGGACCGCCGACGTACTGATCGCCGTAGGCGGCGAATACGGCACACTCAGCGAGATCGCGTTCGCGCTGAAGATGGGCAAACCGGTTGTGGGGCTGAGCACCTGGGACCTGGCGCGCGAGGAATTGGGAGATCCCATCGTACGGGCGGCAACCCCGGTGGAAGCAGTGACTAAGGCCCTCAACCTCATCTGATCGTATGACCCGTCTCATCCGTCTTACGGAGACGGTCCGGGTCAGATGTGGGTGGACCGAGGGGACCTACGCGCGCAGCATTCTCCTCGGCCGTCCGCACTCGACCCCCGGGAGATGAGTTCGCCATGTTCAGCGCTTTCACCCTCGCCTTGTCCGCCCTCTGGACCACCGCCGTGGTCGATCTGATCGCCGAGAGCACATCCTCAAGCGCGGCACAGTTGTCTCTGTTCGGCCACACGGTGTTCCGGCCCACCTCCACCGGGTCCGCCATCGTGATCCTGACGTCGCT
>JAXDJY010000306.1:0-7092 GCA_034667445.1 Actinomycetota bacterium
AGGTGCTCCTTGACCATCGTCGAGCGCTCTTCCTTGATGGTGACCGCACGCGCCTTGAATTCGGCGTCGTCCGAACCCTGGAACTTCTCCTGGCACGCCTTCACCGACTCGGCCTCGATGCGGGCCTGCGCGGGGTCGTATACGCCGCAGGGCAGGTCGCAGTGCGCGTGCACCGTTCGGCGCGGTTTGAGGGATGCTTCGAACATGGAACCGCCTCCTTCTGAAGGGATACCGGGTCTGGAAGACGAAACCTATCACCGCGGTCGGGAATCGTTTGCCGCGAAGTCGGCGGCGGCGCTGGTCGCGGTGGGTGTGGCATGGGCGTGCATCCGCTGGCGCCCACAGCGGGTCGAGATCGAAGGACCGAGCATGATGCCGACCCTGCTCCCGGGCGACTGGGCACTCGCCGTTCCCGCTCGACGGTTCGAGCGAGGACAGATCGTGGTGGTGGAGCACCCGGGCCGTCCGGGGTACGAGTTGGTCAAGCGGATCATCCACGTTCCGGGCGACATCATCGGCGAACGGACCCTGGCCCCCGACGAATACTGGGTCGAAGGAGACCGGGGCGGCGCGTCCACGGACAGCCGGCACTTCGGGCCGGTAACGGTCGGCGCCCTCCGCGCCCGGATCCTGCTGGTGTACGGGCCCGGCGATCGCCGCCGCCGGATCCGCTGAAGCCCGCACCTTTCTGCGCCGAAGCTCATAGCATCGATGGAGATGGACTCCCTTCCCCCGCCCAGCCGCTCCCCGGCGCCCCCGCGTCCGGACCTGGCGCGTTCATGGTTCCCGCTCCCTCCTCCGCCGTCGGCAGGCTGGCCGCCGCAGAAGCGACGCCGGCGAACCTGGATCGTGGTCGTGTCGCTCGTCGCGCTCTCGGGTGTCGTAGTAGCAGCGGTCGTACCCTCGATCACCTACAACCCGTCGGCTCACAGAGGCGAGTACAGCTTCATCGATACGGCGAACGGTCAGCCCGTACGGTGGAATCCGTGCGCACCGATCCACTACGTGGTGAACCTGACGCATGCGCCAACGGGTTCGCTCGATGACGTGACGGCGGCGGTGAAGACCATCTCCGACGCGTCCGGGATCAAGTTCGTCTACGACGGCACCAGCACGGAGATACCGAGTCCCCAGCGACAGCCCTACCAACCGTTCAGGTACGGCAATCGATGGGCGCCGGTGCTCATCGGCTGGGTCGACCCGACGCTTTCTTCGTTCACGTTCAAGAAGGATCCGCAGGGCCGGGACGCCATCGGTATCGGCGGACCGGAGTGGGCCTACGCGGATCGGCAGCAGTACGTGAGTGGATTCGTCGTCATCAACGACAAAGAGGGGTATCCCCCGGGTTTCGGTTCGCCCTACGTCCAGGGCGCCACCATCCTCCACGAGCTCGGGCACGTGCTCGGATTGGGCCACGTGAAGCAGCAAGGCGAGATCATGGAGTTCGCGGGCGGCGGCATGGCCACGTTCGGCCCCGGGGATCTCGAAGGCTTGCAGAAGGTCGGCCGTCCGGCCGGCTGTCTCACCACTCCGCCCATCCCGTGACCAGAGGTCAGCGGCGCGGGCTACCCGCGTCGCGGTCGGGAGGCATAGGGTCGCTGCATGGCATCCTCCAGCGGGAAACGGCGGGTCGCGGGGCTCGCCGCGGGATTGCTGCTGGCGGCCGTCGTGGTGGTGGCCGCCCCCCGCTCGACACCGCGGGCTGAGGCCGACACCGCCGGTACCGCGTCGGCGATCAACCTCAAGGTCCTGACCTTCAATACCGGCGGCGACGAGTGGGCCGGCAACTATCACAAGCCCGACTCTCCGAAGGTGGCCGCGGCGATCGATGACGTCCTGCGCGTGATCCGTGCGTCCGGCGCGGACATCGTCGGCGTGCAAGAACCGTTCGGCGAACTCCGGCTCATGGCCGACAAGCTCGGGTGGTATGCCTCTCCGCGCCTCTACATCCTGTCGCGCTATCCCATCATCGAACCGCCCGGCGCCGAAGGTCTCGTCGGCTACGTGGAGGTGGCGCCGGGCAAGGTCGTGGCGTTCGCCGACACGCATCTGCCCTCCTACCCCTCCGGCTTCCGAAAGATCACGACTGGACACCCTCGCCCGCAGGTGATGCACATCGAGCGGCGAACCCGGTTGCGATACATCAGGCCGTGGCTGCAGAAGGTGGCGCCGCTCGTCTCGGCGGGCGTTCCCACGTTCTTCACCGGCGACTTCAACTCGACCTCGTGGCGCGACTGGACGCCCGCGGTCGTCCGGGCGGATCCACGCTTGGGCTATCCGTTCGGATGGCCGCTCTCGCGCGTGATGGAGCGGATCGGGTTCCGGGACTCCTACCGGCAGATCCACCCGAACCCGCTCACGTTCCCGGGGACGACGTGGATCTCTCCCTACCTGGACCTCAAGCCGACGATCAACCCGTCGCATCTGTACTTCCGGATGGACTTCATCTGGAACGCCGGTCCGGTGCAGACCAAGAACATGCAGATCATCGGAGCCCCGCACACACCCGACGTCACGATGGCGATGAAGCCGTGGCCGAGTGATCATCGAGCGGTCCTCGGGAGTTTCTCGGTTCGTCCGACGGCGCTTCCGCCGCTCGTGTCCGTGGCCGATGCGCGGGTGGAGCAAGGCAAGGAGATCCAGGCGACGTATCACCGCGCGGCCGCGGGTGACACGGTCGAACTGCTCAAGGCCGGCGCTGATGTCGGCGCGTCCGTCGATTCGAAGCCGGCAACGTCGCTCGACGGTTCGGTCACATTCGCGAGCGGGTCACTGGACCCTGGTGACTACGACGTGGCGTTGGTCTCGGGCGGGAAGGACGCCGGGCGCGTCCGCGTCTCGGTGGTTCCCCCCGGCGCCACGCCGACCCTGACCACACCGAAGGATGTCGTCACGCAGGGCGACCCCATCCGGATCGCGTGGACGAACGGGTTCGGCAACCGCAATGACTGGTTGGGCGTGTATCGATCCAACGCCTCGAACTCGAAAGTCGACTACTACCTGGCGTGGCGCTACGTCCACGCGCAGGTGAACGGGGCCGAGTGGATCGGGCCCAAATCGCATACGTCGTGGCCGTTGGGCCCCGGTCAGTGGACGGTTCGTTACTGCATCGATGACGGGTATGCGTGCCAGGGCTCTGTGTCGTTCCGTATCCACAAGGGGTAGCACGACCTTGTCGAAACCACGCCCCTGAACTAGGCTTTCATTGCACCTGCAATAGATCCTCTCACCACTCCCCGCACCGTTCCGCTCCCGGAGGTACCCGCCATGGACGTCATCACCCGCACCGTCGACGCCAGGGGCCAGTCGTGCCCCGGCCCGCTCGTCGCACTCGCCAAGGCACTGAAAGATGCGCAGGCGGGCGAACTGCTCGAACTCCTTGCCACCGATCCCGGTTCCAAGTCGGACGTGCCCAGCTGGGCAACGATCAGTGGGAACGAACTCCTGGAGGCCGAGACGCTCTCCGGCGGTGCCGAGTTCCGCTACGTCATCAGGAAGGTCTGACATGAGTCTCGCCGAACTGACGCCCGAGGGCGCGGCGCCCGAGGTCGGCTATGCCGAGTTGCTCGCGAGGGTTGAGGCACTTGAAGCCGAACAGCGCGGACAGGTCAAGAAGAAGAACAAGCTGACGATCATCGCCTGGGGCGGTGACCTCGATCGCATCTGGCCGACGACGATCCTCGCGACGACCGCTGCTGCCAGCGGGATGGAGTCGACGGTGTTCTTCACGTTCTGGGGCCTGTTCGCGATCGTGAAGCCCGGCGTGCGGATCACCGGCGACAATTGGATGCAGAAGATGATGAGCGCGATGAACCCCGGTTCGGCGCAGAAGGCGAAGCTATCGCACTACAACTTCGCCGGCGCCGGTCCCGCGATGTTCAAGAAGCTCGCGGGCGAGAAGCAGGTGGCCAAGCCCGAGGAGCTGATCGAGACGGCGCGTGAGCTGGGTGTCCGTCTCATCCCGTGTCAGATGACGATGGATCTCCTGGGTCTCAAGCACGACGACCTTCTGGGCGGCTTGGAGGAGCCCATCGGCGCCGCGACCGCGATCGCCGAGATGCGTGACGCCGCCGTGTCGCTGTTCATCTGAGCCGGGCGCGGATGTTCAACCGCACGTAGTCGATGACCGGCTCGGGCATCCGTTCTGCGACCGCCGTGACGAACGAGCGGCGGTCCGCAAGCGTCATCGGCTCGATGATGTCGCCGAGGCAGATGGTCGCGAGATAGGGCTCGAGATCGTCGGGGGGTAAGGGGGTCGGCTCGTCGTGCAGCCAGACCTCGATGTCGGTGAAGCCGGTCGCCTCCAGGCGGGCGGCGGTTGCCTCGACGGTGGCGAAGTGCTTCTTACCTCCGAAGTCGTAGCCGAGGGTTCGGAGTGCCGTCTCCACGTTCGCGATGTTCCCGACGCCACCGCATTGCGCCACGAGCTGTGCGCCTGGTTTCATCACGTCGGCGAGCAGGGTGAAGAGGGCGTCGTGGTCGGCGATCCAGTGGAAGGTCGCTGTGCTCAAGACGGCGTCCACCGGCTCAACGATCGGGAGTGGGTCTGCGAGATCAGCGACCAGATATTCGACGCGGTCTTCACCGAGGCGTTCACGCGCGGCGGCGATCATCGACGAACTCCCGTCGAGTGCGATCAGTTTTCCCTCAGGGAGACGGTCAAGGAGGAGGGCTGTGACCTGCCCCGTTCCGCACCCAGCGTCGAGGACCCTTTCGTCGCCTCGGAGGTCGAGCCACCCCACGACGGTTGCGCCCCAAGCGGTCATCGGGATGGGGAGGCGGTCGTAGGTTGTTGCGTCCCAGTCGCGCGGCACCTCGGGAGCCTACGGCAGGAACTGCTGGGTGATCGAGGAAACCTGCCCGTTGTTGAGAACGATCCACCATCCCGTGTAGCGCATGTCCGGGTAGTCGGTCTGGGCCGTCCCGTTCACCGCTTGCTCGAAGGCGCCGATGTCGCCCTTCTTCAGGACGGACCCGTTCGGGATGTATCGCACCAGCACGGACGATGCGATGGGATAGGTGCGAAGCTTCGGGTTGTCGTTCACGATGTACACGTCGTTCGGAACCGGGACCTCGTCGCCTCGCGAGGCCGCGACCTCGTTGGCCTTGTCCCCGGTGTAGAAGTACGCCAGATCGAAGGTGAGGAGCAGCGGACCCCCCTGTCCGCCCTGGACCTTCTTCACGTAGACGAAATGGCGTCCGTCCGGAAGGTCGCCCGACGGCTCCGCCGAGGGCGAGTCGCTCGGGGAGACGCTCGGCTTCGGGGAGTGCGACCGGCTGGGGTGAGCCGTCGGGGTGGCGAGGCTTGACGACCCGGACGGCGAAGCCGTGGTGGAGGTGTTGCCCCCTCTCGCCAAGAGGTACCCACCACCGAACGCGAGCAGCACGACGATCACAACGACCACCACGATGACCGTTCGGTTCGGTGCGCTGCTGCGTCGCTGTGCCATGGGGACTCCTCGATGTCGGTGTGTGTGGCCGGCCTCACGATAGTCGCGAGATCTCCGAGAACGAACGACCTGGGCCGATCGGGGGGAGGATGTGACAATAGTTAGCCTCGCGTACTATCATCTTTGGGTGCCCGCTGCTCCTACCCCCACCCCCGCTCTCGATGTTGCCGAACTCGCCTCGCAGTTGCGGATGGGCGTGACCCGCCTTGCTCGAAAGCTCCGGCGCGAAGCGGACCCGGCGATCACCCCGACGCAACTCGCCGCCCTCTACACCGTGGAGACCCACGGACCGATAACGGCGGGATCCCTTGCAGCGCACGAACAGATCCAGAAGCCGACCGCCACCCGGCTCATCGCCGGGCTCGCGGAGGACGGGTTGATCGATCGGCTCTCCGACCCGGCCGACGGGCGGATGGTATGGATCACGATCACGCCGGAAGGCCGCCGTTTCCTCCAGCGGCTCGCCCGAAGGAGCAACGAGTACTTGGCCAAGCGGATCAAGGGGCTCGATCCCGAGGAGCTGGCTGTGCTCGGTCGCGCCGCCGTCATCTTGGAGCGCTTGACCGAGGGGCGGGCGTGAGCGCCGTCGGCCGTCAGGCCGGAAAGACGTTCGAATCGCTCACGCGGTCTCGCAGCTTCCGCTTGTTCTTCTTCGGTCAGCTGATCTCAGTGACCGGTACCTGGTTCACCGCTACGGCCACCTCGGTCTTGGTGCTCAAGCTGTCTGACAGCGGCGTGGCGCTTGGCTTGAATACCGGTCTCCTGTTCCTCCCGGTCCTGTTGTTCGGGGCGTTCGGTGGTGTGCTCGCCGATCGCTACGACCGCCGCCGCATCCTCGTGATCACCCAAGCCCTGTACATGGTGATAGCGATCGTCCTGTGGTGGCTCGTCCGAGCGGATTCGATCCAACTCGGGATGGTGTTCGCGCTGTCGTTCGTCAATGGCCTGGTCACGGCGGCGGACAACCCTACGCGGCAGTCCTTCTACATGGAGATGGTGGGCAAGGAGCACCTCACGAATGCCGTGAGCCTGAACAGCGCCGTGTTCACCGGGACCAGGATCCTGGGCGCGGCCCTTGCCGGGGAACTTATCCATGCGTTCGGGTTGAGTTCGGCGTTCCTGATCGACGGTGTGTCCTACCTGGCGGTCATCGGGAGCCTGCTGGCCATGCGCCCGGAGGATCTGAACCGACGGGAGCCGGGTTCGCGCGAGCCGGGGCAGCTGCGCGAGGGGTTCCGCTACGTCTGGCACGAACGTGCGCTGCGACGGCCCCTCCTGGTCATGGCGGCCGTCTTCACCTTCTCATTCAACTTCATGATCCTGCTGCCGCTGGCCGCCTACCGGACGTTCCATGGGGATGCGCGGACGTTGGGCCTCCTCTCGGCGTTCGCAGGACTCGGCATGCTCATCGGCGCGCTCGTCATGGCGAATCGCGCCCCGCATCCCACGTTCCGCCGACTGACGATGTTCGCCGCGCTGTTCGGCGTCCTGATGGTGATCGAGGGGCTGATGCCGACGCTGGCGTGGGGCTACGTCGCCGTGGTTCCGATGGGATTCTTCGGGATGTCGTTCGCCATCACCGCGAACGCCACGATGCAGCTCGGCGCCCGCGCAGATATGCGCGGACGGGTGATGGCGCTCT
>JAXDJY010000307.1:0-6574 GCA_034667445.1 Actinomycetota bacterium
GGCGCAGACGGGATGCTCGGGTTGGTTCAGCCCTATGCCAACCGGATCATCGTCGAACGTCGCTACGTCGACCGGGACGGCGGACGGCCGATCTCACGCTTCTCGGAGACGAAGCGCACGGCACGGGACAAACTCTGGGAAACGGGGACGAGCGCGCTGCCAACGCTCTTACCGTTCAATCGGGTCTTCGATCTGCTGGACCATGTGGTGTGGTGGGTGCTCCGGACCCTCGGGTTGCTGGGTGGATTCCGCGCGCGTCGGTCAGATTCGACGATCGACTTCTCGTCCAAGCGGTGGCATTTCTTCGACTTCACGTTCTGGACCGTGCCCGTGAGCAGGTGGGCCGATTTCATCCCGGCCTATCTCCGGTTCTGTGACGACTACCAACAGGAGACGGGGTTCAGAGTCTCGCTTATCTCCGAGGCCTACCTCATGAACCAAGACGTTCATTCGCTGTTGTCGCCGACGGCGAGCGAGGCTGCCTTCACCATGGACGTTACGGACACGCGGGTCCACGACCTCCGGTGGGCTGAGTTCAACCAGCGGTTCAATGTCCTCATCGCTGGGTTCGGTGGAAGGCCCCTCCTGAACCAGACGAAAGCGCTGACCAAGGAGGCCGTGAAGAAGACACTCGGCGCCGACTGGACGCGTTTCCTCAAGATCCGAACGGCTGAGGACCCGGACAACCGGTTCCTCAGCGAATATTTCGCCCAACTCATCTGAGGCCCATGGAGTCTCCGGAGGCGGACCTCGTGGGACCGCGGTGAGGTTCAGCGTGCCTGTTGCAGCGGCACGGAGGCCCGGCGAACGAGCACCAACCGGATCACCAGCGTGAAACCCGACGTCACGGCGACGACGGCGAGTGCAACCAGGGGGTGTCCGAGTACCGCCGCAAGCGTCACGACGAGAAGGCGCCCGTCCCGGCCCCCGAAGAGCCACGCGAGAGCTCCTTCCGGGGCAGGGGCCATCCCCAGAGCCGTGATCCGGTCTTTCGACGCCATCGAAAGGATCGACGCAGCCACTGCGGCAGCGCACAGTCCGATCGTCAGGCCAGCGGATGTCCCGTTCCGAGCAGCCCAGATGGCGAGACCCGTGAGGATCGCCGCGTCGGCCGCGCGATCGAGCACACCGTCGAGGAGGGCCCCGGAGGGGGACCCGCGGATCTGGAGCCTTGCCGCCTCGCCGTCCATACCATCCAAGATCGAGCCCACGAGGACGAGCGCCCCACCGGCCACCCCATTCCCAACGGCCAGCAGCCAGGCGGCGAGGACACCCAGGAGGAGTGCGAGGTAGGACAAGAGATCGGGGTTCGGTCGAAGTGAGGAGAGGATCATCGACAGCCGGGTCGATACCGGCCTGTTCAGGTATCGAGATACCGGACCGTCCTCATTCTTCACCAACGAACGGCGCAGTGTACGCTGCGCACTTTCGAGGTCCTCCGGCGTGTCGACGTCCAGCCACCAACCACCTGGGGCAACAGGCACTGCCTCCAAGTGGCATGTTTCAGCGAGGACGGTTACCGCGCCCGCGAGGCTTGCGTCGCCATCAAGCTCCGCGCGCTTCTGGGCGGCGAACACTTCCTTCGGTAAGAGGAACGCGCCGCAATCGATCGAGGGGTCATCGAATTCTTTGCTGAATGCGATCGCTCGCGACTCGTGCAGCTGTACGCGCGTCCCCTCCGCCCAGGCCTCGGCGCTAGGGGTGGGGTCGATCAATCCCGCTGGTCGGCCCGCCCGCAGCAACCCCTCGAGTGCATCTTCGCTAAACAGATGATCGGCGGTCACGAGAACGAACAGTTCGTCTTCTTCCAGATATGCGGCAGACGCCGCGAGCGAGGCGCCATTGCCGTCCGCCCATCGCTCGGCGAAGACGGCGCGTGCTCGTCCCGGCGCTGTCTCGTTAACGATGTCGGCAACCATCGGGGCGTCGTGTCCCACCACCACGATGATCCGCTCGAGTCCCAGGGCGAGGAGTCCCCGCATCGCGCGCTCAACCAACGGGAGCCCCCCCAAGCGGAGAAGTGCTTTCGAGCCGCCACCGGCCGGGATCGCCATACGACTCGAGAGACCCGCAGCCAAGATGACGCCTACCCGGGGGCGAGCGCTCGTCGGTGGGCTGTCGGCGAGAGCGACGCCAGCCAGATCGCCTTGAAGCCAGCTATCGCCTAGCTGTTCCCGACTCCCCGTCATACCGGGATGTTAGTCGGGCACGGTGTTCCCTGTCTTCGATCGGCCCGGCGCGGGTCGTCTTGGAGGCACTCGCTGACTGATGCTATCGTGCGGCCCTCCAACGATGGATCGGATCATCCCATGACGGATCCCATCGCCGCGATAGAAGCGCGCGGCCTGGTGAAGGACTTCGGCGAGGTTCGCGCGATCGACCATCTCGAACTGCGGGTCGACGCAGGCGCGATCCACGGCCTCGTCGGTCCGAACGGGGCGGGGAAGACGACGCTCCTGCGGATCCTGTTCGGTCTGGTGCGGCCCGATGACGGCGAGATCTTCGTCTTGGGTCGGGAGCTTGACGCGACGGAAGCGGAACCGATGCGCGAAGTCGGGGGCTTCGTCGAGGAGCCGCGATTCTATCCGTACCTGACGGCCCGAAGGAACCTGGAGCTGATGGCCGATCTCGACGGCGGCGGTCGCGAGCGGATAGACCAGGTGCTCGAGCTCGTGCGTCTCGGCGATCGCGCGGACCGCAAGGTCGGGGGGTTCTCCTCGGGTATGCGGCAACGACTTGGGCTCGCCGCGTCGCTCCTGCGCCGCCCCAGGCTGCTCCTGCTCGACGAGCCGACCGTGGGACTGGATCCGATCGGCGTGCGCGAGATGCTCCGCCTCGTCCGGACGCTCGCCGGCGACGGCGTCACGATCGTGATCAGCAGCCACAACATGTCGGAACTCGAAGGCGTCTGCGACGCAGTGACCGTGATCGCAGACGGGACCTCCGTCTGGCGGGGCTCGATGGACCACCTGCGTGCCGAGTCGCCTGCGCCCGCCCACCGGATCGAGACGAGCGATGATCGGCGCGCGATGCAGATCGCGGACGCGGACCCCCGCGTGCATGCGGTCGCGGATCCCGACGGGTGGCTCACGGTGAGCGCCGACCAGGCGGCACTCGACGCCTTCGTGGTCAGGCTCGGCATCAACGACGTCGCCATCCGCCGCCTGGAGCTGTTGATGACTGCGCTGGAATCGATGTTCTTCTCCCTCACGGGCGTGCCGGCATCGGCGCCATCGCCCGTGGCGGAACCATCGAGCGAGATCGAGACCGTGCGATGAGCGTGGCCGTCGCCACTCCCACCCGCTCCGGGGATGACAGGGCAGGCGGGATCGGAGCGGTGTACCGGGTCGAGGTCTCGAAGATCACGGCGCAGCTCCTCCCTCGTGCCGCCGCTGTCGTCTGTCTCGTCGCGCCGTTCGCGTTCACCTTCTTCGTCAACACCCAGTCTTCGGTTCCAGCCGATTCGCTGTTCGGTCGATGGATCCACTCGTCGGGGTTCTCGATCCCGTTCGTCGTGCTTGGGTTCGCGGGCATCGCGGGGTTCCCGTTGATCGCGAGCGTCGTCGCCGGCGACATCTTCGCAAGCGAGGATCGTCAGTCGACCTGGAAGACGGTGCTCACCCGATCGTGCTCGCGGGGCGATGTCTTCCTCGGCAAGACCTTCGCGGCGCTCACGTACTCGACCGCGATGGTGGCGCTCCTCGCGGTGAGCAGCACGCTCGCCGGCGTCGTCATCGTCGGGCGCCAGCCGCTCGTCGATCTTTCGGGCTCGCTCCTGGGTCCGGGCAAGGCGCTCACGATGATCGCCGCGAGCTTCGGCCTGGCCTTGGTACCGACCCTCGCGTTCACCTGCGTGGGTATCTACTTCTCGGTCGCGACCCGCAACAGCATGGCGGGAGTACTCGGGCCGCCGGTGATCGGGCTGCTGATGGTGCTCCTGTCACTCATGGGAAGCGGCGTGATCGTGAGATCGATGCTGCTCACGACCCCGTTCGACGCCTGGCACGGGCTGCAGATCAAGCCCATCCAGGGCAAGCCGATCTGGATCGGGCTGCTCGTCTGCGTCGCATACGGGCTCCTGTCCCTCGACGCCGCACGTCGGTCGTTCCGCCGCCGGGACTTCGCCGGCGACGGACAGGCTCGTCTCGCGTGGGGAACCGTCGCGCGCGGGACCATCGTCGGCGTGGCCATCGTGGCGGTGCTCCTCGCGGGCTCCTTGCTCGATAGCACTTGGATCACCTCGCAACATGTCGAGACCTCAGTGGCGAAGACGCTCAGCAACCTCGTCGCCGTCCAGCAAGGGATCCTCGGTCGCACCGTCGTTCCTTCCGCCGTGAAGGTCTACCCGTTCTGTAAGCGGGAGAGCGTTATCTCGGGCACGAGTTCGGGAGCGGGTGACGACTGGACGTGCCGTCTCTACGTCGACGGACCGCAGGTCGGGCGGCTCGCGGCCGACTACTCGGTGACGGTGAAACCGAATGGGTGCTTCACGGCCGAGGGCCAGGCGGCGGTGATCGGCCCGCTCCACATCAAGACCCCCGCCGGAGGAACGACCATCAATCCGTTGTCCGCCTTCGACGGCTGCATGATCCCCCCGTGAGCGCGACGCGCCGCGAGCGAGCCGATCGACGCTGGCTCGTGGCGCGGATCGGGGCGGTCGTGGCCTTGATCGCTGCAGGGGCGTTCGCCCGTATCGCGACGGGTGCTGTGGTGCCGCCCGCCCCGGTGATCGAGACCAGCCTCAGCGGGCTCGCCTGCCCTTCGCCGGGGCATTGCGTCTCGGTGGGCACGACGGGGAGCCGCGACACGCTGCACACGCCGTACGCGGTGTGGTTCGCCGACGACGTATGGACGGAAGCGTCTCCGGTCCCGCCGATCCAGAACGGCGACAGCTTCCTGTCGGCGGTGTCGTGTCCATCTGCCACATACTGCGTGGCGGTCGGCCGCCAGGAGGTCCCCGCGCCGTACTTCGGAGCCAGGTCGGCGGGCGACCGACCGCTCGTCGAAGTCTGGACGGACGGCAACTGGCAGGTTCACCTCTCGTCGGTGCCGGACGGAACCGCCGACGCGCAGCTCAGCGGCGTGGAGTGCCTGTCGTCGTCCACGTGCGTGGCTGTCGGAACCGTGGCGGGAAGGTCCGGCAAGGATCGCATCCTCACGCAGTTCTGGGATGGGAACGCCTGGAAACTCGTCCTTCCCCCGAGGCCGCGGTCGATGGAGGATCCGGCCCTCTACGACGTGGCGTGCACCTCCGCCGGGGCATGCACCGCCGTGGGGCACTACACGTACCAACTCGGGGCGTTCCTCACCTTGATCGCGCCGCTGATCCTGCGGTGGAACGGTACCGAGTGGCGTTTCGAACCCTCGGGAGACGTGGGAGACTCGCGCGAAACCGAACTCGGCGGGATCGCTTGCCCTGCGTCGGAGCGGTGCATCGCCGTTGGGTCGGTGCGGCATCCCGATGGCACCAACTCGACGTTCGCCGAGATGCGGGACGACGCGAGTTGGCATACCCAGCGCACCCCTGAGCTGAAGGGCACGCCCGACGCCGAACTGAATGATGTGGCCTGTCCTTCGCCGAATCGATGCATCGCGGTCGGTTTCTACGCCCAGGGGTCGGACGCCCGCCCGCTGGTCCAGTCGTGGGACGGAGAGGGCTGGACGACCGCCCCGATCTCCTCCCCGCCGGGGGCAAGCTCGAGCGTACTGACGACGATCTCATGTGACGGGCCCGACCGGTGTCTCGCGGCGGGCCTCTACCGGTCGACGACGCCGACGGAGCACGCCTACTCGGCGAGATGGGACGGCACGTCGTGGACCGTGGCCCCGATACCGGGCGGCACCGGATCCACATAAGTGGGGGCCGGGGCGCGTCGGATCACGAACGCTTCGTCGTTGAACCAGACCGCGCCGTGCCGGCGAAGCACCTCGTGGGTCGCTTCCAGGTAGGCGCCCGAGACCGTCGCCTCCGCCAGACGAGCCTCATCGATCTGCGCCACGTAGGCGGCAGCACTCCAGGCCGCTAGCGTGGTCGACGTGCCGATGTGTTCACTCTGTGCAGACGGCATCGCGTGCAGGTCGTACCGGAACAGCGCCTCCTCGTCGCGCCGTTCCTCGAAGATCAGATCCGCGTCGTCCGGATCGGAGAGTTGGCGCTCTGCCACTGCCAATATCTGTGCCCGGCCGTCCGGGAAGGGATCCTCGCCGGGCCACACCCCACGCACGATCTCGAGCCCCGGATCGTCTCCGTGCGCCTGCACCACGACCAGCTTGCCGCCCGGTGCCAGCGCGCGGGCCAGCGGAGCGATCGCGGCGCGAACCTTTGCCTCCACCGGAGTCCTCGCCCGATAGACCTGCGACGCGATCACCAGGTCGTACCCATCCTCGATCCCCTCCCGAGGCGGGAGCAGCGGCCGCAGGATGAACTCGCGATCCCTGCGATAGATCACCACCACCGCGGGATGCTGCGGCACGGGATTCCCGGTGAGCTCGCTGGTCCGTACCCGCCAGTCCTCGGCCAGCTGCGGGAAGAGCGCCCGGATCTGTTCGAGGTACGCGTGCGTGGTGGAGCCCT
>JAXDJY010000308.1:0-2843 GCA_034667445.1 Actinomycetota bacterium
GCGAACAGCGTCACGTCCACGCCGCGCTCGGCCAGCCCTTCGGTGAGGAGGGAGACGAACTGTTCCCATGGGCCGTAGTGACGGGGCGGGACACGCCACGAGATGGGCGCGAGCATCGCTACGCGCACGCCGCGCTCCCCTTCATGAGCAGAGAGACTACGCCGGAAGGCGGCTACGGGCTGTCGATCCGGACATTGATGTCTTCGCTCTCCAGGCGTTCCTCTTGTTGGGCGTAGCGGGTGAACGCTTGGCGGTCGGCTGGCGTGAGCGGCGGCTGGTTCAGGCTCCGCGGCCACAGGTGATCGCGGCGCACCACGTTGATCTCCGCCGCGTAGAGCGTGATCTGCGCTCCCAGGTAGATCCATGCGAGCAGGCCGATCACGATGGCGAACGTTCCGTAGACCTCGCTCGCTCCCTTGAGCTGGTGGGCGACGTAGAAGCCGCCGACAGCCTGGAGCAGCGTCCACGCTACGGCGCCAACCATCGCCCCCGGGGCTACCGCTCGCCACGACACGTCCGCCGACGTGAGGATCCGGAACGCGCAGAGGAAGAGCACGACATTGACCGCAAGGGCGAGCACCGTGCCAAGGATGACCAGCACAACGCTGTGACTTCCGGCGCCGATCCCCGCGGAAAGGCTGGAGGCGACCGTCAGCACTCCGAGAACAGCGAGCATGATCAAGGCGCGCCCGGTCGCTTTTAGGAAGTTCGCGCGCCGCTTGATCGGCACGTTCCACACCGTGTCCATCGCGTTCTCGAACACCTTGACGACGCCAAGGCCCGACCAGAGCGTGAGTAGCAGGGCGACCGCCAAGGCGAGCCCGCCGCCGTTCAGCGCCTTCACGCTCTGGCCCAGCTGCGTACCGATGACGGGGAAGTTGCGAAGCGCCGAGCCGAGCACTCGCGCGCGAAGCGCCGCGTTGCCGTGGGTCAGCATCCCAAGGACGGTCACCGCAACCATGAGCAAGGGGAACAACGAGAAGAATCCGAAATAGGCCACCAACGCTGCAAGGTTCCCGGCCTGGTCGTCGCTGAACTTCTTCACCGTCGCGAACGTGAACGCGGTGGGACGATGCGCTTGTTGGAAGTCGTCGAGCCGCCGGAGGATTCGTTTGAGAGCGTTCATGGACCGATCATCGGGCTACGGGGCGACCTCGAGCAACGTCGCCAGGCGTTCGATCTGACCTGCGAGGTGCCGGACCATGCCGGCGAGGACTCGTTCGTTCTCCGTTTCCTCGGGCGTATCACCCCGCGCGAACCGGTTCGCGGATTGCCCGATGATCCTGGCCTCTCTCCGTACCGCGGAGGCCTCCGTCGGCTCGAAGCTCAGGTCCGGATCGGGGGTCGTGTCCGGTTCGATGGTCGCGGCCAGGTCGAAGGTTATGTCCAGGTCGTCGGTGATGGCTGTGCGCATCGCGAAACCTCCCATCGTGGGACGGACGATCAACGACGCGCCTCCGCCCTGGAGCGCTGCACACGAGGTGCTGCCGCCGTTGTGGATACCCGAGAGTATTCGAGTCAAACCTCCCGCGCAGGAGCGGTTCGAGTGACATTCGTATGCTGGTGGGGTGAGTGCGCTCCCGTCATCTGACCGGTTCCTTCGGGCCATCCGGCGCCAGCCGGTTGACCGAACCCCTGTGTGGTTCATGCGCCAGGCCGGCCGATACCTCCCCGAATACCGGGAGGTGCGAGGGGACCGGGACATCCTGGAGACCTGCAAGGATGCGGAGCTCGTCGTCGAGATCACCCTGCAGCCCTTGCGGAGGATGCCGGTCGATGCCGCGATCCTGTTCAGCGACATCATGGTGCCGCTGGCCGCCATCGGGGTGCCCGTCCGGATCGAACCCGGCCGCGGCCCCGTGGTGACGCCGCCGATCCGCACGATGGCCGACGTCGAGCGGCTCCGACCGCTGGAGCCGGAGTCTGACGTCCCCGAGATGCTCGAGGCGATCGCCCTCCTTCGAGCCGAGCTCGAGGTGCCGCTCATCGGGTTCGCAGGGGCCCCTTTCACCTTGGCGAGCTACCTCATCGAGGGCGGCCCGTCCAAGAACCACGAACGAACGAAGGCGCTTCTTTTCGGTGAGCCCGCCATATGGGAGGCACTGATGCGGAGGTTGACAGACATCGTGTCCGTCCATCTCCTGGCGCAGGCCCGCGCCGGTGCCCAGGTGCTCCAGGTCTTCGATTCGTGGGTGGGCGCCCTGCATCCGGACGTGTACAGGCGAGCGGTGCAGCCGTACGTGCGCGAGGTGTTCCAGCGGGTCCGAGCCGCAGAGGTCCCCACCATCCATTTCGGCGTCGGGACCGGAGAACTCCTCCCGCTCATGGTCGAAGGGGGTGGCGACGCCATCGGCATCGACTTCAAGACGCCCCTGGACGCGGGGTGGTCGCGTGCCGGCGGTCCTGCTGTGTGCGCGGTGCAGGGCAACCTGGACCCGGCCGCATTGCTCGCGCTGTGGGAGGCCACGGAAGGTGAGGTTCGCGCGGTGCTCGCTGCCGCCGAGGGCCGCGACGGTCATATCTTCAACCTCGGGCACGGCGTTCTGCCCGAGACCGACGTGGCACAACTCCAGCGCGTGGTCGACCTCGTGCACACCGAGACCGAACGGGTCCCCCAGTGAGCGAGGCACCACCGGTGGGCGTCCTCGTCATGGCGTACGGCACGGCGAGTGGACCCGAGGACATCGAGCGGTACTACACGGACATCCGTGGCGGCCGAACACCGTCCCCCGACCACCTGGCGGAGCTCAAGGAGCGCTACGCGGCGATCGGCAACGCCTTCCCGTTGCTCGACACGACACGCGCACAGGCTCAGGGCTTGGTCCAACGTCTGAACGCCGAAG
>JAXDJY010000309.1:0-6312 GCA_034667445.1 Actinomycetota bacterium
CTCCGTCCATCGTCGAGTGGTAGAAACCCTCCGTGGGACGACGCGTCGAGAAGCCATGGGGTCACGAGATCATCTGGGCTGAGACCGCTGCATATGTCGGCAAACTTCTCGTGATCGAACCTGGTCACCGCCTTTCCCTGCAGTACCACGAGATCAAGGACGAATCGATCCTGGTGCAGGAGGGGACACTTCGACTCCGCCTCGAGGACGACACCGGTGCGATTGGCGTCGAGGATCTGAGCGTCGGCGAGCATCGACACGTCGCCCCGATGCGCATACACCGCTTCGAAGCCCTGGATGTGCGTGTCCAGCTCATCGAGGTGTCCACCCCCGAACTCGACGATGTTGTGCGGGTCGAGGACGACTTCGGACGTTCGGGGACCTCGGCTCCCTAGTCAGCGAGAGCGGGGTTGCCGGCGTCAAGTTGACCGACCGGCGGCGCGTGGCCTACGGTCGAGGTTCATGTCTACCGCAGTTGCATTCCCCCGCACGCGACGCGTTGTCGCGGTTCTGACCGGGTGTCTGGCCCTCTTCGCGCTGCTCGCGATCCCCACGACGAGTTCGGCGCTCGCCGGCTCAGCCTACGTCCGCCTCAATCAGCTCGGCTACCCGATGGGGGTCGGATTCGGGTTGGTTTCGGGAGGTGAGGTTGTCTCGCATGCGGCCACGCCCACGACCATCGTGACGATCCAGTTCGACGACGGCCTGGCGGACCAGTACCAAACGCTCGCCATCTTGGGCCGCTACGGCCTGCATGCGACCTACTACGTGAATACGGGCGTCACCGGTGATGTCGACCACATGTCGTGGACGCAGTTGCAGGACCTCTATGCCGCCGACAACGAGATCGGCGGCCACACCCTCCTGCATACGAACATCAAGAAGCTGAAGACGGGTCCGGCCCGCCAAACCGTCTGCACGGACCGCAACAACCTCTACAGCCACGGGCTGAACCCCGTGTCGTTCGCGTATCCGTTCGGGTCCTATGACGCCGGCAGCGAGGCCGTCGTGCAGGCGTGCGGCTACAACTCCGCCCGAACGGTCAGCGGCGTGAACGACAGGAAGGTCTACGCGGAGACGGTCCCCCCGCTCGATCCGTACGCGACCCGGACCCCACCGAACCCGAAGCAAGGCACGACACTCGCCACCATCGAGGGCTACGTCACTGCAGCCGAGACGCACGGCGGTGGGTGGGTGCAATTGGTGTTCCACCACGTGTGCGACAACAATTGCGATGCGTACTCCATCACGCCGGCGAACCTGGACGCCCTGAGCGCCTGGCTCGTGGCCCGGGCCGCCTCCGGGACCGTCGTGGAAACCACGGCCCAGGTGGTCGGGGGTCCGGTGCACTCGCCGGTCACGCCATAGCTGGACGGTAGACCGCGCAACCGGGGGATTTGACAGGTCGGCGCGAACCCGGTAGATATATCGAAGCGATATAGTGTCTCGATATATCAGACGGGAAACATGCACATGCTCGAACTCGCGGTTCTAGGGCTCCTGAAGGACCAACCCATGCACGGCTACCAACTCTCTCGCGAACTCGGTGAGCAGCAGGGCGGCGCCGGGCGGGTCTCCTACGGATCCCTCTACCCGACGCTCAGGCGTCTGGAGAAACAGGGCGCCATCGTCGCCCAGCCCGACCCGGAGAAGGGGGCAACACGCGGCCGGCGCCGCACCACCTACCGGATCACCGAGGACGGCGAGCGGCTCTTCTTCGAACTCCTGCAGGAAACGCCGCACGACAACCAGACCGAGGATCAGCGCTTCCGGGTGCGGCTCGCGTTCTTCCGCTACCTGCCGCCCGAGACGCGCCTCCGGCTCCTCGAGAGACGCCGGGCCGGGCTCGAAGAGCGCTTGGCCACCATCAAGGATTCGATGCGCGCCACGCGCGAGCACAGCGACGACTACACCCTCGCCCTCATGCAACACGGGCGAGCCACCGCGGAATCCGACATCGCGTGGATCGACGGCCTCATCGCCGTCGAGCGTGCGCGCACCGGAGCACCCGTCACCGTGAAGCGGCGCGGAAGCGCAACGCTTCGAAGGAAGGAGCACCTGTCATGAGCAAGGTTCGAATCGCGATCGTCGGCGTCGGCAACTGCGCCAGCTCGCTGGTCCAAGGGCTCGAGTACTACCGGGGCGCAAAGCCGGACGAGCGCGTCCCCGGCCTCATGCACGTCGAACTCGGCGGCTACCATGTGAGCGACGTCGAGGTTGTGGCTGCGTTCGACGTCGATACCGACAAGGTCGGCAAGGACGTCGCCGACGCCATCTTCACCGAGCCGAACAACACCATCGTGTTCAGCGACGTGAAGCCCACCGGTGTCCTCGTCCAGCGGGGACGCACGCTTGACGGCCTCGGTCAGTTCTACCGGGATGTGGTGACGGAGTCGGATCTGCCGGAATCCGATGTGGTGCAGGTTCTTCGGGACTCCAAGGCCGACGTCCTGGTGTCCTACCTCCCTGTGGGTTCCGAGCAAGCCGCTCGGTACTACGCGCAGTGCGCGCTCGACGCGGGCGTCGGCGTCGTGAACTGCCTGCCGGTCTTCATCGCCTCGGACCCCGAGTGGGCGGAGAAGTTCCGCGTCGCGGGCGTCCCGATCGTCGGCGACGACATCAAGAGCCAGCTCGGCGCCACCATCACCCACCGTGTCCTCACCAAGCTGTTCGAAGACCGCGGCGTGAAGATCGACCGCACCTACCAGCTCAACTTCGGCGGCAACATGGACTTCATGAATATGCTCGAACGCACCCGCCTGCAGTCGAAGAAGATCTCGAAGACGCAGTCGGTGCAGTCGCAGCTGGAGACCCCGCTGGACAAGGACAACATCCACATCGGACCGTCGGACCACGTGCCGTGGCTGGAGGACCGCAAGTGGGCGATGATCCGCCTGGAGGGTCGGAACTTCGGCGATGTGCCGCTCAGCATCGAGATGAAGCTCGAGGTCTGGGACAGCCCGAACTCTGCCGGCATCGTCATCGATGCGGTTCGCTGCGCGAAGGTAGCGCTCGATCGCGGGGAGGGTGGACCGCTCATCGCCCCCAGCAGCTACTTCATGAAGTCGCCCCCGGTGCAGTTCAGCGACGAGGACGCCCACAAGAACACGGAGGCGTTCATCGCGGGCGAGATCCCAACGGTGGTTACGACGGACACAGACGTGTCCGGATCCACGGTTGCGGTTCGCACCTGAGGCGCGACTGGATCACCCGACGGAGATCGGGGCCGTGTCCGACCATATCGAGGTTGCATCCGACCCGATCTGGTGAGGTTGCATCCGACCCGATCTGGTGAAGACGAGCCTGGAACCGATAGACCCCCCGCCCCGAATCCGGCTTGAACTGACCGTCCGGGACCGTGACCCCGTCCTGCCAGAGCGACCACGTCCCACCCGGCCGTTTCAGCTGGACGTCGTACACGTAGCCCTCGGGCGCCGCCGCCGACGCCCACGTGAGTGCGAAGATCGTCGAGCGCACGCCGGAGTTGGGCCTCGCGCGCATCGGCACATGGACCCGCCCGCTCATCTGCGGATGCAGGATGCAGTAGAAGCTGTAGACGCCCGCGGCCGGGAACGTGTTGGAGAAGGTCCCCGTCAGCATGCTCCCTGAATCGTAGAGATCCATGCCGCTGGTGTCGGTGGCGGTGTGGTGCGTTTTGCCCACGAACGCCCAGGTCACGGTGCCACCCCGAGCCACGACACCGACCTCAGGGTTGAACCAGTTGTCCCCCGAGCTCACCTGGAGATGCGCGGGGACCGCCGCATGCGTCGGCGCTAAGGAGACCGTGGCCTCAGCCGCCGGCACGGCGAACCATGCCAGCGCCGTCACGGCTGCCGCTACACGAACCGCGCGTGAGTATCCCCCTCGAGCCACGCTGGAGGTATCGGCACGCAGCGGTTCGCAGCGCACCTCTTATCCGCGCGCGAGCTCCAATGCCCGCTCCACGGGACCGAGATCGAACGGAGCGTCGACGCCGATGACGATGTGCGCGGCGCCGGCCTCGTGGAACGCTTCGACGTCGTCTGCTTCATCGGTATCGATCAGCACCGTGCGTTCGAGCGTCGCGGGATCGCGGCCGACCCGTTCGCACCAGTCATCCAGCAGCACGTTCCGCTCGCGGAAGCGTTCGATAGGCCCGAAGCCGTTCCAAATGTCGGCGTGCTCGGCGGCGATGCGGAGGGTGACGTCCTTCCCGTCCCCCCCGATCATGATCGGCATCGGCCCCACGGGCGGCGGGTTCAACCGGGTGAGTCGCTCCTTGATGCGCGGGATCGCGTCCTGCTCGAACGCCTCGAGCCTGTCCATCGCCGTTCCGAACGGGTAGCCGTATTCCTCGTAGTCCCGCCCGATCCACCCGTCTCCGAGCGCCAGGACCATCCGCCCATGGCTGAGGTGGTCGATGGTTCGAGCCATATCGGCCAGGAGGTCGGGGTTGCGGTAGCCGACACAGGTGACCATGGTGCCGATCAACGGCGTGGTCGTTTCCGCGGCCATCGCTGCAAGCAGCGTCAGGCCCTCGTAGTGGCGCCCGTTCGGATCGCCGTCCATGGTGAAGAAGTGGTCCCAATCCCAGAGGGAATCGACCCCGAGGGCTTCCGCGGCGCGCCATCCCGCCCGGATGTCATCGAGCGAACAATGCTGTTGATGGATCACCGCACCAACTTTGAAGCGTGCCATCGCGCTCCCTTCTCGACCGACCGCGTCCGCCCAGCATCGCCAGCCTAAGCTGTGGGGATGGCGACGCAGGGGAGCATCGCGCGGGCGCGCGACGCGTTGCGATCGCGCGATTTCCGGAAGCTCTTGGCGCTCCGCTTGTGCTCGCAGATGGGGGATGGCCTGTTCCAGGCCGCGTTGGTGGCTTCGGTCGTGTTCTCCCCCGCGGCGCAATCCACGGCGTCGGGTCTGTTCAAGGTCACGCTCATCGTCGCGCTGCCGTTCACGATCATCGGGCCGTTCACCGGGGTGTTCATCGATCGATGGCGCCGCAAGAGGATCCTCATGCTCGCCCCGATCCTTCGAGCCCTGTTCGCTGCGCTCGTCCTCGCCGACCCGCACAGGGCGCCGTTCCCGTTCTACGCCGGCGCGGTCATCGTCCTCAGCGTGAACCGGTTCCATCTGGCCACAGCACAGGCGGTCGTTCCGCGGCTAGTCCCCGCTGAGGACCTCCTCATCGCGAACTCACTCTCGACCGTTGGAGGAACCCTCGCGCTGCTCGTGGGCGTGTTCGTCGGAGGGAAGATCGCGGACGTCTTCGGCGGCGGCGCCATCGTCTCGGCGGCCGTCTTCCTTTGGTTGGCGACATCGTTCGTCGCATCCCGCATCAGGAGCGAACTGACGCCGGCCGCCGTCGCGGAAGACGCCGAACTGCTTCGCCATCAGGTGAAGCGGATCGCGGTGGAGTTGGTGGAGGGGGCTCGAGCCCTGCTGCGAAGGCCGAACGCGATCGGGCCCATCACGACCATCACGGTGGACCAGTTCGCGCAGGGGATCCTGCTCACGCTCAGCCTCGTCGTGTTCAAGGAGCGCTTCAAGGAAGGCGTCGGCTCCTACTCCAACCTCATCGCGGCCGGTGGCATCGGAGTGATGATCGGCATCGGGACCATCGGTTGGCTCGAAACACGGTTCGCCAGAGCGAGGATCGTGGCCGCTTCGTTCCTCACCGGTGGGATCGCGGTCGCCATCTCGGCTCTGAACGTGACGGGAACCACGGTCCTGCTCCTCAGCTTCGCTGTCGGTCTCACCTTCGCGTGGAAGAAGATCCCGATCGACACGATGGTCCAGGAAGCTACCCCAGATGGTTTCCGGGGCAGGGTCTTCAGCGTGTACGACGTCATGTACAACGGCGCCCGGATCATCGCCGTGGGGTTGGCGACGCTCCTCATCCCGCACCTCGGGGTTCCGGGCACGCTTGCGGTCACGGCCGCCGTCCTCGTGGCTTGGACGCCCGTTCTCCCGATCTGGGTGCGTTCAAGCTCTCGCTGACCCTGCCTACGAGCCCGGTTGGTACGCCACGTTGCTGGTGGTCGATGCCGATACCGGCGCCACCGCATTGCGGATCCCCGAGGATGCCGCATCGGTGACCCGCTCCGGCGACGGTGTGTCGGGATCGACGAACACCCCGTCGTAGGTGTGTGCCAGCCCGGACCGGCCCCGCCGGCCCAGCCACAGTCCCGCGGCTCCAGCGACGACCGCAGCGAACCCGCCGAGCGCGAAGCCCGCACGAGGTCCGAACTGCTGTCCCGCCCATCCGACGATCGGCGCCCCGACCGGCGTGCTGCCCAAGAACAGCACGCCGTAGAGCGCCATCACCCG
>JAXDJY010000310.1:0-6149 GCA_034667445.1 Actinomycetota bacterium
GGATGCGGTCGAGCTGCCGTTCCTGTACTCCGAACTCTTCCACGAGCACGAATTGGAACCACCGAAGGGCGTGCTCCTCTACGGACCCCCGGGGTGCGGAAAGACGCTCATCGCGAAAGCCGTGGCGGCGTCGCTCGCCGACAAGGTGGCCGAACGCACGGGGCGGACCGACGCGCGTTCCTACTTCTTGAACGTGAAGGGCCCCGAGCTGTTGAACAAGTACGTGGGAGAGACCGAAAGGCAGATCCGCGAGATCTTCCAGCGTGCCAAGGAACGAAGCGAAGAGGGCCTGCCCGTTATCGTCTTCTTCGATGAGATGGACTCTATCTTCCGCACCCGAGGCACCGGTATCAGCTCAGACGTGGAATCCACGATCGTGCCGCAGCTGTTGTCCGAACTTGACGGGGTGGAGACGCTCAAGAACGTGATAGTCATCGGCGCGTCCAACCGTGAGGATCTCATCGACCCAGCGATCCTTCGGCCCGGCCGACTGGACGTGAAGATCAAGATCGAACGTCCGAACGCCCCGCAAGCCAAGGACATCATGGCGAAATACCTGCACCCGGTGGTCCCGATCCATCCCGATGAGGTCGGGCGCTACGGCGGGGACACGCAGCAGGCGTGCTACCGGATGATCGATAAGACCATCGAGCAGATGTACGAGCTCAACGACATCAACCGGTTCCTCGAGGTCACCTACGCGAGCGGTGACAAGGAGATCCTTTACTTCAAGGACTTCAACTCGGGCGCGATGATCGAGAACATCGTTCGACGGGCGAAGAAGGACGCGATCAAACGGTTCCTGTCCAAGGGCGAGAAGGGGATCAAGACCGAGGACCTCCTCACCGCCATCCGGGATGAGTTCAAGGAGAACGAGGATCTTCCGAACACGACGAACCCGGACGACTGGGCACGGATCTCGGGCAAGAAGGGCGAGCGCATCGTGTACGTGCGGACGCTCCTGGGCAGCGAGGGCGACGGCCGTCAGGTCGATCGCGTGAGCCCCGGACAGTACCTGTAAGGTGGCCGGGTGGCCATCCCGAAGGTCTTCGGTACCGAGACGGAGTACGGGATCGCGGCAGCGGGCTCTCCGGACTTCAACCCGGTCCTGTCCTCCTCGATCCTGATCTCCTCATACGCGGGTTCGCTGCGCCGCATCCGCTGGGACTATGAAGACGAGTCACCGCTCCGCGATGCGCGCGGCTTCGAACCGGTTCCCGCGAACAAAGGGACCGACGAAGACCTGGGGCTCGCGAACGTCATCTTGCCGAACGGCGCCCGCTACTACGTGGATCATGCGCACCCGGAGTACTCGACGCCCGAGTGCGTGACCCCGCGTGCCCTCGTCATCCACGACAAAGCAGGGGAGCGCATCCTCGAGCGGTCTCTGGACGAGGTCATCGAACAGATGCCGCCGAACACGCCGGTGCTGTCCATCTACAAGAACAACTCGGACGGCAAGGGGAACTCCTACGGGACCCACGAGAACTATCTGGTAGACCGCGCGACGCCGTTCAGCGACATCGTCCGCGACCTCACGCCGTTCTTCGTGTCGCGGATCATCTACACCGGCGCCGGCAAGCTCGGCGCCGAGGCACACTACGACGAACGCGGTCGGACGATGTATCAGCTCACCCAGCGGGCCGACTTCTTCGAGACGGAGGTCGGACTCGAAACCACGCTCAAACGCCCCATCGTCAACACGCGTGACGAGCCGCACGCCGATCCCGAGCGCTACCGCCGCCTCCACGTCATCGTCGGCGACGCGAATATGTGCGAGGTCTCGCAGTTCCTGAAGATCGGGACCACGGCGATCATCCTCAAGATGATCGAGGACGCCGTCCTGCCCGATCTCTCGGTGCAGGGGCCGGTTGCGTCGCTGCATGCCGTGTCCCGCGACCTCACCTGCAAAGCTGCGGAGATCGTCCTCGCCGACGGCCGCAAGCTCTCGGCCCTGGAGCTCCAGTGGGAGTATCTGGAGCACGCGAAGAAGTACGTCGAGCGCGAAGACGACACGCCGGAGAACGTCGAGGTGATCGAACGTTGGGAGGGAGTCCTGACGGCGCTCGAGCGCGAACCGTTGTCGTTGCACAGAGAACTGGATTGGGTTGCCAAGTACCGGATGCTCACGGCGTACAAGGAACGAGACGATCTCGAATGGTCCGATGCCCGGCTGCATGCCATCGACCTGCAGTACCACGACGTCCGTCGCGACAAGGGGCTGTATTACCGGCTCGCTGCTGCGGGTAAGGTGGAGCGACTCGTCGAGGAGGACGACATCCAAGCGGCGATCATGGAGCCGCCCCACGACACGCGGGCCTACTTCCGAGGTCGCTGCATCTCGAAGTACCCCGACGCCATCTCCGCGGCCTCATGGGATTCATTGATCTTGGACACCGGTCAGGATGCCCTGCAGCGCATACCGATGCGCGAGCCCCTAAGGGGAACGAAGGAGCATGTCGAGGAACTTCTGCAGGCTTGCGATACCGCGGCCGAACTAGTTTCGAAGCTGCAGGGCTAGGAGGGTTCGCACGAACCTCGACTAGGATTGCGGCGATCGGAAAGGAGCACCGGTGCCAGAACAGGAACAGAAGCGGATCCAGAAGAAGGGCGGTGGCGGCGACGGCGATACCGCCGACGCCGGTCAGGTCAGCGGTTCCACCAAGGCCGCCGAACTGAAGGAGGAGATGGACGACATCCTGGACGAGATCGACTCTGTGCTGGAGGAGAACGCTGAGGAGTTCGTCAAATCCTACGTCCAGAAGGGCGGGGAGTGAGCGATCGCCTCCTGCCATTGACCGGGTCGGCGTTCGGCGCCAACCCGTCATTCATGGACCTTATCCGGACGATGGCCCCGGATGCTCTCCCGGGTGCGCTGGCCGCCCCACACGGCGCCGCCGGCTTTGCCGATGTGAGCCACGGCACCACGGTGCTCGGCCTGAAGTACGCGGACGGCGTCCTCATGGCCGGGGACCGCCGCGCGACCGCGGGGTATTCGATCGCCGACGCCAAGATGCGGAAGGTGTTCCCTGCGGACGACTACAGCGCTATCGCCATCGCAGGGGCCGCCGGCATGGCCATCGAGATGGTGAAACTCTTCCAGCTCGAACTCGAGCACTACGAGAAGCTCACTGGTGATCGGCTGTCGCTAGAGGGCAAGGCCAACCGTCTTGCCCAGATGA
Source organism: Actinomycetota bacterium (assembly GCA_034667445.1). GTDB lineage: Bacteria > Actinomycetota > UBA4738 > UBA4738 > HRBIN12 > JANXVR01. The sequence continues at coordinate 3,183 of JAXDJY010000310.1, forward strand.
TCCGCGGCAACTTCCCGCTCGCCATGCAGGGGTTGGTGGTGGTCCCACTGTTCGGTGGCTATGACCTCCGCCGGGGCGAGGGGCGCATCTTCTATTACGACGCCACGGGTGGTCGTTGGGAAGAGGACGACTACCAGACCAATGGCAGTGGCGGGCAACCGGCGAAGAACTCTCTGAAGAAACGGTGGAAGCCGGGCCTCTCGCGTGAGGCAGCGATCCGCGTGTCCGTCGAGGCGCTGATGGATGCCGCGGAGGACGACGTCGCCACGGGCGGCCCCGACGTCGCGCGGAAGATCTTCCCGATCGTGCTGGCGGTCACAGCGACCGGCGCGGACGAGGTCCCCGAAGACGAGGTGGCTGCGGCGGTCACGAGCATCCTGGAGGAGCGAGCCCGATGAGTTTCATGCCATATGTCTCGCCCGACCAGATGATGAAGGACCGTTCTGAGTACGCCCACAAGGGCATCGCGCGCGGCCGGTCGGTGATCGGCATGGAGTATAAGGACGGACTGCTGTTCATCGCGGAGAATCCTTCGGCCACACTGCACAAGATCAGCGAGGTGTACGACCAGATCGCATTCGCCGGCGTGGGGAAGTACAGCGAGTTCGAGGACCTACGCATCGCGGGCATCCGGCTCGCAGACATGCGCGGGTACTCCTACGGCCGGGAGGACGTGAAGGCCCGTGATCTCGCGAACGCCTATAGCCAGGCGCTCTCGACCATCTTCACCCAGCAGATGAAGCCCTACGAGGTAGAGGTGTTGGTCGGAGAGGTCGATGGCGAGCAGGCCGGGACGACCCTGTACCACGTCATGTTCGACGGCAGCATCAACGACGAACAGGGCTCGGTGGCGATAGGCGGGCATGCCGAGGAGTTGAGCGAGGTGCTCAAAGGCCGGTACCAACCCGGCTGGGACCTGGCGACGGCAGTCAAGGCAGCTGCCGAGGTCATCGGTGGGCCTGACGCGAAGACGATCGCACCTGATCAGCTCGAGGCCGGGATCTTGGACCGAACCCGGACGCACCGACGGAAGTTCCGACGTCTCGAGGATTCGGAGATCGCCCAGATCCTCGGGTAGCCATGCGGCGCGGCGCGGTCTTCGCGTGCATCGCGCTGATGTGGACCGGCCTCGCCGTGGGATCGGCCCATGCGAGCGAGCCGGATCCTCCGGCGACCACCCACTCAAGGCGTATCAGCAAGTCCAGATCTCAGGTTGAGCGAGCGTCGTACTCCCAGCGTGAACGCCGAACGGCCCTAGACTCCCCGCATGGACCGACGGATCTACGGCCTCGAGAACGAGTACGGCGTGACCTGCACGTTCCGTGGACAGCGCCGGCTGAGCCCCGACGAGGTCGCGCGCTACCTCTTCCGGCGCGTCGTCCACTGGGGCCGTTCGTCGAACGTGTTCCTGGAGAACGGCGCCCGGCTCTACCTCGACGTGGGGTCGCACCCCGAGTACGCGACGCCAGAGTGCGACGACGTGAAGGAGCTGGTTGCCCACGACAAGGCGGGGGAGCGGATCCTCGAAGGGCTGCTGGCCGCCGCTGAGATCCGCCTCCACGAGGAAGGGATCAACGGCCAGGTTTACCTGTTCAAGAACAACACGGACTCGGCGGGGAACTCCTACGGCTGCCACGAAAACTACCTGGTCGGGCGGCACGGGGAGTTCGCCCGGATGGCGGATGTCCTGATCCCGTTCTTCGTAACGCGCCAGATCTGGTGTGGGGCAGGAAAAGTGCTCCACGGGCCGCGCGGGGCTCAGTTCTGCATCAGTCAGCGCGCCGAGCACATCTGGGAGGGCGTCTCGAGTGCCACCACCCGGTCGCGGCCCATCATCAACACGCGGGATGAGCCCCATGCCGACGCGGAGCGCTATCGGCGGCTCCACGTCATCGTCGGCGACTCCAACATGAGCGAGTGGACCACATTCCTGAAGGTCGGCATCACCGACCTTGTCCTGCGGATGCTCGAGGGCAATACGGTCATGCGGGACATGTCGCTGGAGAACCCCATCCGCGCCATCCGGGAGATCAGCCACGACCCCACGTGCGCGCGGAAGGTGAAGCTCGCCAACGGTCGCGAGGTCACCGCGCTCGAGATGCAGTTCGAATACCACGAGAAGACGGCGCGATTCCTGGAGCGACGGGGGACCGACGAAATCTCGAAACTGTTGATCTTCGAGTGGGGAGAAGCGCTCGACGCGCTGAAGGCTGGTGAGCCGGAACGGTTGGCGCGCAAGGTCGATTGGGTGACCAAGCGCCTCATGATCGATCGGTACATGGCCAAGCACGACCTGCCTCTCTCCTCACCCAAGGTTGCGCTGCTCGACCTCGCGTACCACGACGTGAACCGCGCCCGCGGTCTCTACTACCTACTGGAGAAGGGCGGGAAGGTCGACCGCGTCTGCGAGGATGCGGCGATCAACATCGCGATGCGCGAGCCCCCGCAGAGCACCAGGGCGAAGCTGCGGGGAGATTTCATCAAGCATGCGAAGGCGAAGCGTCGCGACTACACCGTGGATTGGGTGCACCTGAAGCTCAACGACCAGGCGCAGCGAACAGTGTTGTGCAAGGACCCATTCAAGAGCGTCGACGAGCGGGTGGATCAGCTGATCGCCCACATGTAGGGCTTAGGCGGGCGGCGTGCGCCACTTCCGGTTCTGGACAGACATCCTGCCTGCGAGCACGCCCGCGGCTCCGGCGCTCAGCCAGAAGGCCGGGTCGTCTTCGATCGTGCGGCCCATCGACGTAGGCGCCATCCCGCGCTCACGGAGTTCGTCCAGAGCGGGCTGCCCGTCCGTTTCGACGACGTGGTGGATCTCTTCGAGCTTGGCACCTTTGACGGCATCCCACACCGCTGCCCGGTACCCCTCGTCGTCGAGCGACGGGATCGGGACGTTCGTTTCGACCTTGCAGACGTCTCGGAGGATCGTGATCGAGTGATGGGAGAGCCCTCGGTGACGGGGAC
>JAXDJY010000311.1:0-2928 GCA_034667445.1 Actinomycetota bacterium
TCCGGGAAGGCGGACCCGAACCAGCTGGCGACGACCGAGGAGAAGGTGTCGAGGGTCACCGCATCAGCCTAATCGCGGACGCCGACAACGATCGACCGCACGGCTCGGGGGTATGTTTCGAGCACCACACATATGAGAGGAGCGAGAAGATGGGCAAGCCGCTACCGGTCCTCATGCCGAGTGAGGTATCGACCAGGGTTGGATTCTTCGACCGGTTCGCGGGGCTGGCCGCGAGCCTGGCGAGCAGGGCACCGTTCTTCGCGTTCTGCCTGTTGTTGGTGATCATCTGGCTCATGCAAGGCATCGTCCTGATCATCTCCCAGGGGAGCCTCCACGGATTCCTTGACTCGCAGTACCAACTCGAGATCAACACGACCACGACGATCATCACGTTCCTGATGGTGGCCCTGCTGCAGAACAGTCAGACCAGAACGGATCAGGCGACCCAGCACAAACTCAACGCCATCGCCGACGGTTTGGCCGATCTAATGGAGCACATCGCGGAGTTGGCGCCCGACGACGCGCTCCAGAAGGACATGCTGGAGCTCCGGGCAGCTATCGGGCTTGAGACGAGGGAGAGCACTTCCCACAACGCGAGATGAATGTGGACATCTCGGGGCTACCCGCGCTCCTGTCCGGCCGAGACGTTGTTCGCCCATGCGGTCACCTCGCTCGGCCCCAGATAGTTCAGGAAGCGCTCTTTCGGTATCCCCGCGAGGATCGCGGTTCCCATCGCGATAGGCAGGTGTCGCAGCTCGTCCGGGCTGTGTGCATCGCTCCCCATCGAGAACCACGCGACACCCTCGGCAAGCGCAACCTCGGCGAGTTCCAAGGGGAGATCCTGACGACGAGGTGTAGCGTCCAGCTCGACGGCCTTCCCTAGACGCGCCGCTTCGGCGAACACACGCGGCCAATCGGCGATGAGACCGGCACGCCGGCCGAACATCCTGGTGGTCGGATGGGCCAGAACGTGGACCAACGGGTTGTTCAGGGCCCGAAGATAGCGATCCGTGACGTCTTCCTTGCGGCGGAGTTTCGTGTGGAACGCCCCGAGCACCAGATCGAGGGCCTCCACCTCCTGGGGCTGCATATCGCACGACCCATCCTCGAATACATCCATCTCGATCGAACGCAGGACTCGGAACGTGCTCCCATCGGCAGCGAACCCCTCGTTCGTGGCGTCGATCCGTCGACCCTGCTCACGGAGTTCGTCGGCGGACATGCCGTTCGCGATCCGCAGGCTCGTGGAGTGATCCGTGCTCGCCATGAAGGACCGGCCGAGGTCGGCCGCCGCTGCCGCCATCGACGTCAGTGGGGTCGATCCGTCACTGTCTGTGCTGTGAACCTGCAGATCCCCGTGAGGCGCAGCCTCCCATGACGGATCCTCGTCGAGCGCCGCTCGGATCTGCGCATAGGTGAGGAATCCACGTCTCGTTTCGTCCGGTTCGGGCACCGGAGGACGGGACTCGAACCACGCCTCGATCTTGGCGGCGACCCACGGCCCGACGTTCTGGAGCTCGGTCAACGCCCGGCCCGACCGCACAAGGCCGGCCGCCTCTTCCGGCCAGATCCACGCGAACTTCGCCGCACGATCCAGCGCCCGCCGTCGGTGGCCGTCCTCCTCCAGAGACGCGGCCAGTAGCAGCGTTCCGATCTCGTCGTTACGAAGGAGCGCGTCGGGCATCTTGTGCCACGAACTCTAGGTGACGGCTCGGCCATGAATGAGGGGCCCACTTGGCCCTTCGGCGTCGGACGGATGGCTGGAGCGAAATCCGCCGATGAGCCCACATACCTTTCCTGTAGGCCAGGGATGATTGGGGTAGAAGGGGTATGGACCGATCAACGGGAGGAACTCGGCCTTGTTCCGACGCCGCGCCGGTGAACCACATGGACGTACAGAGACGCCGGAGGCGCGCGGGCTCGCACTGGAGCACGCGTTCGTCGCGCGAGCCGCGGCTGTCCTGTTCCTTGCGGCTGGGTTCCTGACCACGCTATCCGCAGAGCTGGGCCCGGCGTCCGGCCGCACCGGGACCGTCTTCGTGGCGCTCGTCGCGAGCGCGTTCGGGATCGCTGTCTGGTTCGCCCCCTGGTCACGCTGGCGTGCGAGCGCCTCCGTATGGCTCGCTCCGATCGCGTTGATCATGATCGCCGCCGGGAGTCTCTCCGGGACCAGCCAGGTCTATGACTACGCGGTGTATTTCGCGATCGTGCACGCGTGGCTCGGGATCGCCCACCCGCGATGGATATCGCTGAAGATCGCTCCGCTCACCGCGGCGGCCTATCTCGGTCCCCTTCTGCTCGTCGCGCCGGATCCGTCACGCGCCGCGACCACCGGGATCACCGTGATCCCACTCTGCGTCCTGCTAGGGGAAAGTATCGCGTGGCTCCGTGAGCGCCTGGACCACAGCGAGCTGGATCGGGGACGGCTGCGCATGGCCCTGCAGGACGGCCAACGCGTGGAAGAGCGCCTGTCCTTCCTCGCATACCACGACGCCGTCACCGATCTGCCGAATCGGGCGATGTTCGAGGAACACTTGGGCATCGCGATCGCCAACGCCCAACGAGCCGGTGGGACCTTCTCCGTGTGCGCCGTTGATCTCGACAAGTTCAAACTCATCAACGACACATTGGGTCACGCGGCCGGGGATGGCGTCTTGCGCGAGGTCGCCGGGCGCTTGCACGCGGTCCTCCGCGCCGGCGACGTTCTCGCCCGAGTCGGCGGCGACGAGTTCTTGCTGCTGTTGGCGTTCCCAAGCGGGGGTGTCGATGACGAGCGGGATCCCGCCGTTCACGCCCGAGCCGCTACCGCACGGTTGATGGACCGGATGGCGGAGGAGCTCTCGGCGCCGTACGTGATCGCGGACACGGAGATCCACCTGTCGGCAAGCTTGGGTGCGGCCGTCTTCCCTGCAGACGCCGCTGACCACG
>JAXDJY010000312.1:0-2652 GCA_034667445.1 Actinomycetota bacterium
CCTCCACAGTGGCGGCCACCTCAGATCAGTCGGTCACCGGCGGGCAGGGACACACCTTCCAGATACCTTCGGACCAGATCGAGCGCTGCCTGTTCAGCCCACGCCCGAACCCGGTCGCGCTCGCCGGCGGAGACGTAGCCGCGGGCGTGTTCGATATCGGCCGTCGCGAGGCCGATCCACACGGTACCCGGCTCGGCGCCGCCGTGGGGGTCGGGTCCTGCAGCCCCGGTGAGCGACAGCCCGATGTCCGCCGAGAATAGCCGTCGCGCTCCTGCCGCCATCTCGAGCGCGCACTCCCTGCTCACGGGACCTGGGCCTGCAAGCGTTTCCTCTTTCACGCCCAACATCGATCGCTTCGCCTCCGCCGAATACACGACGGCATCTCCGAGCATGTAGTTGGATGCCCCGGGGACCGAGGTGAGTCGTGCCCCAACGCTCCCCCCGGTGAGCGACTCGGCGAGGGCGATGGTCCGGCCGGATCCGCGGAGCAGGCGGCCGACGGCCTCTTCGAGCCGTTCATCGATCCGGGTGAAGACGACGTCGCCCAACCTGTTCGCGACCTCGGCCGCGAGCGGCGAAGCGAGCGCCGTGGCCTCGGCCTCCGACGGTGCCTTCGCCGTGATCCTGATCTTCACCTCACCGTTGGACGCGAGGTACGCGATGCTCGGGTTGGCCGTCCGTTCGAACAGATCGGCGACGATCTCGGCGACACGCGATTCCCCGATCCCGGTGCAGCGGAGGGTCACGGACCGGATCACCCCCGGGCCGGCCATCGCCGCCAGCTCCGGCAGGATCGTCCCCTCCATCATCTCCACCATCTCTAGCGGGACGCCTGGGACGGCGTAGATGCGGCCTCCGCCGGGCAGATCCGCGATGAGTCCGGGCGCGCTCCCCCGCACGGGTTGGATGTAGCGCGCCCCGGCCGGGACTTCTGCCAGGCGGCGATTGTTCTCGGGCATCGGCCCCGATCCGAAACCGGCGAACCGTTCGCGGAGCCAGGCTTCGATCTCCGGATGCGGCTGCATCTTCACGCCGAGGAAGACCGCCAGCGCGTCCCGGGTGATGTCGTCCTGGGTGGGTCCCAGTCCACCCGTGACGATCACGATGTCGGCCCGCGACGCCGCCAGGCGCATGACCTCTACGATGCGCTCCAGGTTGTCGCCAACGGCCTGGTGGTAGAGCACGTCGACGCCGATCTCCGACAGATGCTCTCCGATCCACCGTGCGTTCGTGTTCGAGATCTGGCCCAGGAGCAGTTCCGTCCCTACGCCGACGATCTCGGCCCTCATGCCGGAGGGCTCCCCGACGCACCGGGCGATCCAGCGCCAGCGGATGCATGCCCTGATGCCGACGGCGTCGGTGTGACCCACGGCGTCGTCGCCGCGTCGAAGCTCGCGTGCCACGGCCTGCCTTGGCGCCCCGGTGTGCCGAGATCCCGGCCGTTGACCGTGATCTGGGCCAGCCCACCCAGCGACAGATCCAGGACGAGGGTCTGCTGCGCAGTCGCTGTTCGGGATTCGCCTTTCGCCATGTGCCAGACGGCAGTCACGCCATCGGCGGTCACCTTCATCTCGACCCTCGCTGCAGCGACCACGACGGCCTGCACCTGTTGATCCAACGGCACCGGTGTCGGTGTTGCGGTCCCGAGGATGGCGGGCGGCGGAGTTCCGTGGGAGCGGGACAGAAGGCCGAACACGATCGCCACGACGATGATGAAGAGCGCGGCGATCTGGAGGAACCGCTGGTTGTCCCGGATCCGCGCCGCGGCGATCGCCCGCTCGACGGTGCCCATCTTCGCGGGGGGAGGTGGCGGTTCGAGGTCATCGGCACGCTCGGCGTAGGCCCGGGAGACCTTCCCGGGATCCAGGCCCAGGTAGCGGGCGTAGGTCCCGAGCGCTCCCCTGACGTGGGCTTCCCCCAGCATCTCGTCGAACGACTCGTCTTCCAGAGCTCTGATCTGGTCGGCGCCGAGTTTGGTGTCGCGGCTCACCTCCTCGATGGTGATGCCGCGGCGCTCCCGAGCCTTGCGCAACGCGGGGCCGACGCCGATGAGCGGATCGGAGGAGCTGGCCATGGGTGGTGCCAGGATAACCGCCCCATCAGTGGCCGGTAGACTTCGGCCATGGAAGACACGCTCACCGTAGTGGTCGAGATCCCGAAGGGCTCGCGGAACAAATACGAGATGGACCACCAGACGGACGAGATCTTCCTGGACCGCATGCTGTTCACGTCGATGCAGTACCCCGCCGACTACGGCTACATCACGGGGACCCTCGGAGGCGACGGAGATCCGCTCGACGCCCTCGTGTTCGTCGGCGAGCCCACCTTCCCGGGATGCCGGATCCGTGTTCGCCCCGTCGGGTTGTTCCGCATGACCGATGAGAAGGGTGAGGACGAGAAGATCCTCTGTGTCCCGCTCCGCGATCCGTCGTGGTCCCACGTCGAAGACCTCGGCGGCCTCCCGCTGCCCTTGCTGAATGAGATCGAACACTTCTTCCAGGTGTACAAGGATCTCGAAGGGCACAAGGTCGCCACCGACGGCTACGAGGACAGGGAGCAGGCGCTGCTGGTCATCCAGGAAGCGCGGGAGCGGGCCTCGGCGGGAACACCCGCGCACCCGTGATCTCTCGCGGAGCAGTGGTCGAAGGTGAG
>JAXDJY010000313.1:0-3427 GCA_034667445.1 Actinomycetota bacterium
TCGGTCGCCGCGTGGCAGCTTCGCGAGGAGAGCGCGCGGCAGACGCGTGTGGCGCTCCGGCTGATCGCCGGGAGCTTCATCATCGTTGCGCTGTACATCGGGTACCAGGCCTGGTGGCACCTTCGGCAGCACACCGAAGCCGCGGCGTCTCCAGTGGGGATCGTGGTGACCGCCCTGGCGGCGGTGGTGATGTCGGTCCTGGCGTTCAAGAAGCGAGCGTTGGGCCGAGAGCTTGAGAACCGGGTGCTCGTTGCGGAAGCCCGGTTCAGCTTCGTCGACGCCGGACTCTCGGCCGCCGTCCTGTTCGGTCTGATACTGAACGCCGCCTTCGGATGGTGGTGGGCCGACCCAGCTGCTGCATTCCTCCTCGCGGCCTACTCGATGAAGGAGGGCCTGCAAGGCGTGGCGCATCGCCGACACAAGTCTACGGCGTAGGGCAATACCGACATCGCGTACGGGACGGACATCTTCTCGTGACCGTTCAGCGTGCCTTGCTGATGGAGGCCACCCGATCGGCGCTTGTCCGGAGTACTTCAACTCCCGATGCAGTGAAGACCCAGTCGCCGGCATCGCGCTCGTAGAACTGTGCCTCGACCTCCTCGCTCAGGCCGTCGACGTAGAGGATCAGGTAGCTGTTCAGGTTCTCGTTCGTCATCCCGGCGGCGCCTCGATCGGGTTGCCTGTCAGGCTCTGCATATTCCCAGGTGGGGGTGATGATGCTGTTGCCCGCGCACACTTCTCTCCGCCAGTGCGGCTGCCCTCACGGAGCGCAAGAGGCCAGCGACTACCCGCCCGCCCCCGGAAGGTTTGCCGGGGCCGGGCACGGGGTAGGGCTTCGTAATATCCGCAACCGCTCGGGGGCTCCCATCAAGCGTGTCGAACTAGATCCATCCCCCACCGCCCCGGCCATCGCCCGGAACGCCGTCCGAGAGGAATTCACCGGACGCTTCCCCTCAGAAGCGATCGCGTCGGCCGAACTCGTTGCATCGGAGCTGGTGACGAACGCAGTGAAGTACGGGGTACCGGAGGTGATCCTCACGGTGCACGACGGAGACGGGCTTCTCCACGTGGAGGTCGAGGACCGGGGCAGCCCCTTCGACCCATCGGTCGCCCGCCCCGAGGGCGGCTTCGGCCTCCCGATCGTCGCGAAGCTGGCCGAGGAATGGGGCATCGAGGACACCGATCACGGCCTCGTTGTGTGGGCAAAGCTGTCACCACACGCTCCGGGACCTCTTCCGAAAATGACAGGAACGTCCTAGGATTCCGCTGCCGGCCCCCAAAGTTCCGGGCCGGCAGCGCCGGGCCCCAGCCCACGGCCCGGAGGGTTTCGTTTGTGGTGGGCGCCGGCATGAAGGAGGTCACGGTGTCCTTGCCAGCGCAACTCGATGTACGGATGGAAACGCTCGATGGCACCAAGCGGATGACCTTGAACGGTGAACTCGACATGAGTACCTGTCCCGTTCTGCAGGAGGGTCTGGATGCGCTGATGGGCACACCGAGCGCTATCGAGATCGACCTCGCGGGGCTCATGTTCATGGACTCATCCGGCCTGAGCTGCATGCTGGCCGCGAAGAAACGAGCGAACGAGGAGGGACAGGGGTTGCGCCTTGTGAATGCATCGACACAGGTCCAGCGATTGTTCGAGATCGCCGGCGTCCGTGACTTCTTGAACGGAGACGAACCCGCAGCGTGATCATCTGATCCAAGCCCTCGAAGAGAGGTTTCCCGGCTCCGAGCACGACCGGGACGATCGGGATGGTGATCGCAGGTCGCGATTTCTCCCGGCCACTACAGCCAAGCGTGCTCACGTGCCGATGCCTGGAGCCAATGGGGGGAAAACGGTTCTTCGCGGCGGGTCTGTTTCTGTTTGTCCTGGGTCTCCCCTTCGCTGCACGTGCCACTGCCGCCACCATCTTCGTGGACCAGAGGAACCCTGCCTGCGTCGACAGCGGCGCAGGCGCCGGCCAGCGCGCCACCCCTTACTGCACGATCAACGCGGCCGCCCAGATCGCAGTGCCCGGGGAGATCGTCCAGGTGGCTACGGGTACGTACAAAGAGACCGTCGTCCCGCGGAACTCCGGCACCCCGGCCGCGCGGATCGTCTACCGAGCGGCGCCGGGCGCGGCCGTGACCCTCCAGGGCAGCAGCCACGGTTTCGACATCGAGGGACTGCAGTGGATCTCCGTCCGCGGTTTCACCATCACTGGAACATCGAGCAACGGCATCCTGGTTCGGGACTCCGCGCACGTGAGGATCCGTCACAACCGTGTCGCCTTCAGCGGGCTCCCCGCCGACGGAGCCATCGCCGCAGGCATCCGCATCGACGACAGCACCGACTCCCTCATCGCGGACAACACCACTCATCACAACACCGACGGCGGGATCTACCTGGTCAACGGTTCGACCAGGAACAAGGTGCTCCGCAACACGACGTTCTCCAACGCCCGGGGGTACGTCCGCGCCGCGCCCGGGATCGACGTGCGAAGTCCGGGGAACGTCATCGGCGACAACATCGCCCACGACAACGAGGACTCAGGCATCCAGCTGTACAACGGAGCGAACGACAACGTCGTGTACGACAACCTGACCTACGACAACGGCGATCACGGCATCGATTGTCTGAACTCCACAGGCGCCGTGATCGTCGGCAACAGCGTCTACGGGAACACCACAGCGGGGATCAACCTGGAGGGTGCGACGGGCACGACAGCGTCGAGAGGAGGCAGATTGGCGAACAACATCAGCGTGGACAACGGGTCACACAACTCCGTCGGCACGCACGGCGACATCCGCGTCGATGCGAACTCCACACCCGGCACCGCGATCGACCGCGACCTGGTGTGGCTGTCCGGCTCGGGAACGCTCATCGTATGGGGCAACACGAGCTACACGTCACTTGGTACGTTCACCGCGGCAACTCGTCAAGAGACCCACGGTCTGCAGGCCGACCCGCAGTGGAGCGATCCGTCCGCCCGAGACTTTCACCTAACGGCAGGCTCGCCTGCGATCGATTCGGCGGATTCCTCCGCCCCGTCGGAACCGCCGTTCGACATCGAGGGGACTGCCCGCGTGGACGATCCGGGGACCGTGAACAGCGGCGCCGGGCCACGTACCTACGATGATCGGGGCGCCTTCGAATTCCACGCGTCCGCCTGAGGGATACCTAGAGCCGGGAATGGCTGCTGCAGCGGTCGTCGTGGTTGTAGATGGAGAGGATGGTCGTACAACCGGGCTGTGCGCACCCTCGCTTGCCTGACGAAGTGATCGCCGGCGCATCCGGTTGGAGTTCGGGATCGGGCGCGCGCTCGGGCTCTTGCACCCCGGCCGCAGTTACGGACTTCCTCGCGCCGCACCGGACGCAGCCCAGGAAGTATTGCCAGGTGCCATCGGGGGCGTGGACGGCCTCCCCGAGGAGCCGTCCCTCCAT
>JAXDJY010000314.1:0-3899 GCA_034667445.1 Actinomycetota bacterium
CCTTGGAGCCCGACATACATCATGAAGAAGAAGGTGAGGTTGAATCCGATCTGGATGAACCAGAACGACACCTTGCCGAGCGTTTCGTCAAGCATCTTGCCGGAGATCTTCGGGAACCAGTAGTAGATAGCCGCGAAGAACCCCATGAGCCCACCCCCGACCAACGTGTAGTGGAAGTGTGCGGTGACGAAGAGCGATCCGTGGAGCTGGTAGTTGAGCGGCACGTCCGAGAGGAAGATCCCGCTGACGCCGCCGATGACGAAGTTCCAGAGGAACGCGTAGACGAACATCATCGCCGTCCGCGTCCAGATGCGGCCCCGCCATAAGGTGCCGAGGATCACCAGGAAGACGAGGCCGGTCGGGATCGAGATGATCTCGGTCGTGAGCATGAACGCGGCGTTGAGGCCTGGCGCCCAGCCGGTCGTGAACATGTGGTGCGCCCACACCAAGGCCGAGAACGAGCACACCCCAACCAACCCAAGGACCGCCCCCTTGTAACTGAAGAGTGGCTTGCGGGCGAACACCGGGACGATCTCGAGGATCGCGCCGACGCCGGGCAGCAGGATGAGGTAGACCTCGGGATGGCCGAAGATCCAGAAGAGGTTCTCGTACAACCATGCGTTCCCCCCACCCGCGGGCACGAAGAACGTCGTCCCGAGCGCTCTGTCCGTTCCGAGCAGGACCATCGCAGCCTGGAAGGCCGGAAGGAAGATCAGCGACAACAACGCCGCCGCGATGATGCCCCACACGAAGATCGGCACGCGCGACCACGTCATACCCTTCGTTCGCATCGAGAGGCTGGTGACGATCACGTTCACCGCGGCGACCCCGCTGGCGACGGTGAAGAAGAAGATGCCGACCAGGTATGCGTCCATCCCTGCCGGAGCTTGGACCGACAGCGGCGCGTAGGAATTCCATCCGGTCGGGATCCCACCCAGGAAAAATGCGGAGAGCAGCGCGATGACGGCGGCGAACAGTGTCCAGAAGCTGAGGGCATTAAGGCGCGGAAAGGCCATGTCTCGCGCCCCGATCATGATCGGCAGGATGAAGTTGCCGAACGGGCCGGTGATGATGACGGAGAGCGAGATGATCATGATGATCCCGTGCAGGCCGACCAGTGCGTTGTAGGTCTGCGGGTTCACGATCCTCGCGCCGGGGCGCATCAGCTCCGTCCGGATGATCATGGCCATGACGCCGCCGATACCGAGTGTCGTCATGCCGAGCACCAGGTATTGGACGCCGACGACCTTGTGGTCCGTACAGAACCGCAGGTAACGCGTCCAAGACTGATCCTTTCCAGCCATGTATTCCTTGTCGTCCTCGCTGAGATCGCGCCCGAATGCCCATCGAACGGGACCGACGAAGGCACCGATACCAATGAGGAATCCGAGTGCCCAGGCAACGAGCATGATGATGTCGTCCGCGTCGTTGCCGAAGTTGGCGTTCTTGATGACCGTGTGGGCGATCAGCCACCCCACATAGGCGAACACAGCGCCGATGACGATCCCGGTGAGGACGTTGAGTCGGCGCATGATCCCGCCGCCATCCGGTCGCGGATTCGCGGATATCGCTACCGTCGCCATGAGCTGCCGTCCTCCTAGCTGCCGGTTGTGTTGCCCGAACTACCCGTGTCTCCGCCGCCCGACGCGATCCACGACTGGAACTCCGCCTGGCTCACCACCTTCACGGTGCTGTCCATGTAGGAGTGGTAGAGACCACAGAGTTCGGAGCACCTGATCAGGAACGAACCGGTCTTCGCCGGCGTCACCACCGCCTGGGTGATCTCACCCGGGTTCGCGTCGATCTTGAGCCCGAAGTTGGGGATCCAGAACCCGTGGATCACGTCTTCGGACGTGACGTTGAAGACGACCTGTTGGTTTACGGGGAGCTCAAGCTTGTTGGATTCGACGTTGCTGCTCGGGTACTGGAAGCTCCACACCCATTGCTGCCCGGTGACGTTCACGGTCATTGCGTCTGGGCCGGCATTCGCGCTCGCGCCCTGCAGTTCCCCGAGGCCCCAGACCATAAGGAACAGGACCAGCGCACTGGAGATCGAGATCCACGCGACCTGAACGGGGGTGCTGGATCGGATCGGGGGCCCGTCTCCCTCCGGCGCCGCGCCCGAACCCGCGCGACGCCACGCCACGAGGCTGTAGAGCGGGATCGCGATGACTAGGGCGACCACGGGCGCGGAGATGATGGTGAACACGAGCATCGTGAGACGTGCATCGTGTTCGCCGCTTGCCGCCGCCTGTGGCATGACCCCGGGAATCAGGAAGCTGAGCGCCACGCCGATCGCGGTGATGGCGGCCCAGATGATGACGACGTTTCGAACGTGGTGGGAACGCACCTCAGCTCACCGTCATCGTGCCGGCCATGTAGCCGATCGAAGACATCGGACCGCCGAAGCCACGGTAGAAGATCCCGCACGGATACTCACAGTTCCATTGGTACTTCCCGGGACCACCGGTGATGAAGGAGAACGTGATTACGTTGGGTTTGGGATAGCCGTTCTTCTGTGGCGGAGCACTGTCGGAAACGGGGGCAAGGGGGACCGACACGAAAAGGTCCTGCGGGTTGTTGCCGGGGATCCCCCGCAGGGTGAACGTGTGGGCCACGTGATCGGGGGAGATGCTGGTGAATGGCTGGCCGTTCAGGGTTGCCTCGCCCTCCGTGCCTCGAACCGTCGCGAAGAACTTGTTGTTCAGCACCTCGCCGCTGTCGTACTGGTCGATGGTGATGGTGACCAGGGCATGAGCCGGGACCGAGAGATTCGTTGTCGAATAGCTCACCCAGTCGGGGTGCGGACCGCCTGTCGGGCCGTGTTCACCGGCGAGGCTGTCGGGGTAGGTCGAGAGGGTCAGGAATGCGTGCGGAAGCGTGCCCTGACTTGTTCTGGCGGTGCCTCGAATGTTGGCGCTGAGCAGCGGCTGGTCGGACTCTTGTGACCGCAAGAACATGATCGTGGCGAGCACGACCATCGCGCCGATCGCTACCGCTGCGACCGCCCCCGCGAGTAGCTTGCTTTTCACCGCCATCCCCTAGATCCGCCGCCCGATATGGCCATCAGTCCAACTTCCAGCCGGCCCCACTCCGACGTCCTCCGACGTCAAGCTCCGCCTGACATTTCCCCGCAGTGCCGAAAACTAATCTCACGCATGAAAAGGTCGGATGTGGGAAGTTAACTACTGCGACGTTGCCAAGGAGGCGCTTCGGTGAACAGCACGGCGGGGACAGGAATCATCGCTGCAGTGTTCGGACTCCTCCTCCTTCTCCTGATGATTGGGGTCTTCGGGTTGGGGACGATCCGGACGAAGGAAAACGACTTGGGGGCATGAGAGCCCTCCCGTGAGGGGCCGCCTTGGGCGCGCCGATCTGGGAGCACCTCGGCTTCCGCGAATGCCCTATCCGAGCCAGTTCCAATTCTAGTGATTGCCCAGGTTCGCAACCGTGTGACTGGGTCACGCCGCACTCGTTGTTTCACGCGACCGGGTCGCGGGTACTTGGAGACGGTGTACAAGCGGCTTGCCATCACCGCCGGCTTTATAGCCCTTCTCGGCGCCGGTTTCTACTGGTATCGCTCGCTCCCGGAGCACGTAGGTCCGTACCACATGGGCAACAGATGAAGCAGCTACGCGAGCGGGGGTAGGTAGGTATTCACCGTGCGCGCGTGCGCGTGACGTGTGACCACCAGTAAGGCGGGCACACGCGTCAGTTCGCGATCCTTAGATCCCGGTCCATTCGCCAGGCGCCATCCTTCAAGGAGGCTTGGAGCTCTTCAGGCGATGAACCGGTCCGTGCGACCCAGCTCCATGGGCGCACCGCGAGGGAGGCGATTTCTGCGACAGGAATCCGACATACCGGTGTACCGCCTGCCAGGAACGTCAGATCGAAGAGAT
>JAXDJY010000315.1:0-3034 GCA_034667445.1 Actinomycetota bacterium
CCCCAGGACCGGCGCCCGCGAGCGCCGAGGGGCCGAGCCCGTGGCGGTCACGTCGGCACTCACGACGGAACCTTCTCCCGCCACAACCAGGAATCACGCTCGACGGCGAAGCCCTGGAGCACCTGGCGGTACCCCTGGCGGTAGACGGGATCGGGCAGCGTCATCGCTTGCTCAGCGAGGAACGCGGCGAAGAACAGCCTGAACATCGAGCGGGGCACGTCGAGTTCGCGGAGCTGTTCGGCCACGAAGGACTCGACGAGGGATGGGAACCATCCACGACCGAAGAAGCCATAGGCGATGCCGTGAAGATTCGCCCAGTCGCCGTAGCGGGACCACCGGGCGGCGATCATGTCGCGCTCGGAGTGCCCTATGACCCCGCCGCGGCGCGAGGGCGCAGCGCGATCCAGGTAGGACGAGTACGACGTCGGGAACTTGCAGATATCGGCGAACGGGGCAACGCCGAGCCTGCCGAGTTCCCAGTCGACGACCCCGCTCACCTGCCCGGCGTCGAAGAGGATATTCGCGATAGCGAAGTCGCCGTGGCTGCCCCCCAGTGGGATCGCGCACCCATGGAAAGACTTCGACTGCACGCGCAACGACTCGAGAAGCTCCATCTCGGCGGCATCCCGACCGAACGCGTACCAGTAGCGGGAGAACACGGAACCGACCCAGCGTTCGAAACAGTCTTCGTCGAACACGACGCCACCGGCACGGGTCTCGTCCCTGAAACGCCGGAGCCATCCGCCGACGGCGGCGAAGTCGTGGGCGACCAACGCCGGGTTCCCAACATGGCCGGGGGTGTAGTACTTCGTGGTCAACGGGGCACCGGCCAGCGGCGTCTGCGCCAAGGCGAGCCGGCCCTGCACCGATCCGAACGCAAGCGCCTGGGGAACCTCGCCGCTCAAGGGGCCACGGATCGTGTCATGTAACGCGACCAACACGCCGTGTTCGGCGGCCAACGCGAGCTCGGAACTCCACCCGCGCCCTACTTTCACGACGGCCGCGGGCCGTCCATCCTCACCCAACACGAGCATGGTGACCTTCGCCTCGGGATGCCGATCGGCTGCGAGCAGGATCACGCCCGTCGCGTCGGGATCGGTGGAGAACCCGGGCACGTTTTCGCCCAACCATCCTCGAACGGCGTCGATCACGAGGGCATCCGTCCCAACAGCGCGAACGCGGGAGCGAGCGGAGTCCTCGCGCGATGCGGCAGACGGAGCGCCACCCTGCTCGTCGTGGCGAGGACCTGCCGTTCCATCCGGACCTTCACGCTCCCGCCGGGAACGTACGGCACGAAGAGATGGCGGAGGAAATGTGCGAACGCGTGCTCGTCGGAGAGCGAGATGACATAGGCCGGCGAGCCCGCTTCCGGAAGCACGATGAAGGGCCGCACGTCGTCGAGTCCCGCGGCGGCGAATGCAGCGCGCGCCGAACTGAGGGTCAAAGAGCCGGGGCGCGCGGGCCGTCTCGGGTAGGCACGGTTCTCCACGACGGCGTAGAGCCAGCCACCCGGCTCGAGCACCGCCGAAAGCCGGGCGAGCATGGCCCGCGAGCCGCTGCCTGCGACGGCCGCCCAGCCACCAAGGTCCGCGACAACGATCGCGGGATACCGTGTCCCCTCCAGGGCCAGATCGAGTTCATCGCGTCGGCGCGGCGGAACGATGGCGTCGTCAACCCGTTCGTCGCCCACACCTAGGAGGAGCATCCCGAATGGTTCATCCGGAACGATGAACCGCCAGTTCAGCGGACGCGCGTCCGTGTCGATCACTGGAACTCACCTCGTGTCTCGAACGGCGACGGCGGGCCGGGGAACGTTGCGAACGGGGTCGGCCGCGGCTCATGGCGGGCGAGAGCGGGCTGTGGAAGACCGAGGCACCGTGAATAGACCGAGTCGAGCGCGCGACACATCACTGCCTGATCGAACGTTTCGCGCACGAGGCGGCTCGCGCGGTAGCCCATCCCACGCGCCTCCGCGCGGTGCTCAAGCATCCACACAACCCGCTCGGCGAGTTCCTCCGGGCGCCCGGGCTCGGACAGGAGCCCGGTTACGGCCGGTTCGACCACATCGACGATCCCGTCCACGGCCGTCGCGACCACGGGCCGCGCCGATGCCATGGCTTCGGTGAGCGCCCGGCCCACCCCTTCGTACAAGGACGAGATCACGAACACATCGAATGCGGACGCGATCCTCGGCGCGTCGGCGCGGAAACCGGGGAACCGCACATCGACGCCGAGCCGCTTGGCTTCGGCTTCGGTCTCCGTCTTGAGGTCCCCGTCCCCGACCATGACGAAGACCGCAGAGGGGACAGTGCGGCCGACGGCGGCCGCCATCCGGACGAAATCGAGCGGAGCCTTCTGGGGATCCAGACGGCCCACCGTGCCGATGAGCGGAACCCCCGACGGGATGCCGAGTTCAGCTCGGACACCGGGGTCAGGTCTGGTAGGGATGTCGTCGAGCTCGACGGCCGAGTACGCGACGTCGATCCGACCGGCGGGGGCGATCCGGGCCTCGACGGCGTCGCGGGCTACGCGGGGCGCGACCGCGATGAAGGCGTGGGTGATCGGCCGGAGAGATCGCTCCAGCGCGAGGAAGGCCGTTCGAGACGCCGGCGACATGGTCGCGCGGGCGGGAGACGGCGCCCCCCCTCGCTCGTCGGGCCACCACGGATCGCGCCCATGGAGCGAGTAGATGATGACCGGCACGCCGGCGAGGCGGGCGGCGAGGCGCCCGAGGAAGCCGGCCTTGGCCGAGTGCGCGTGGACGATGGTGAACCGCTCCCGCCGCATCAGCCGGATCAACTCCGCAAGCGCGAGGGCGTCATCGACCGGCGCCAATTCGTGCCGCAGGTGCGGGATGATCGCGGTGGACACGCCCGCCTCCTTCGCGCGTGACCAGAGTTCCCCACCCGCGCAGCCGGCGATCCACACGTCGTATCGGCTGGGATCCATCCCGGTCGCCGACAGAAGCGTGTTGCCGCCGGCGCCGGCGGAGAACCGCGTTATGACGTGAAGGACCTTCACCCGTGGGGACGGC
>JAXDJY010000316.1:0-3020 GCA_034667445.1 Actinomycetota bacterium
AACCTTGCGGAACGCGGTGAGCTCCAGCGAGCGAGCGTAGGCCAGGTCGGGCGAACCGCCGAGCAGATCGTCTTCGTCCTGTTCGACGTGGCGTGGGGTGAGCTGTGCAACCTTCAGCTCCAGCAGCACCGCGCAGATCGCGAGGAACCACGTGGCTTCCTCGAGGTTCCAGTTGTCGGTCTCCTTCGCGTAGGCGAGGTATCCGTCGGTCACGCTCGAGACGCGGATGTCACAGACGTCGACCTTCTGCTCCAAGATGAGGTCGGCCAAGAGCCTGAACGGTCCGGTGAACACCGGGAGCTCGACGGAGAACTGGGGGGCCGGCGCAGCCTGCGATGCCGGCTCTCCGCTCATGCGAACCGCATCGCGGCGCGCACCGTCGCCAAGGTCTCTTGCGCCACAGGCCGCGCAGCAGCGACCCCTGCGGCCAATACGTCCCGTACGAGCCCGGGCTCCTTCTCAAGCACCCGGCGTCGCTCGCGATAGTCCGCGAACGCCTCGATGAGATGGTCCGCGAGGATGGTTTTGCAGTCGACGCACCCCAGCTCGCCCGTCCGGCACTGGGCGTCGATCCGGCCGACGTCGTCGGGCGAGAACCGGGTGTGGAGCGCGAACACCGGACAGATCTCCGGCCGGCCGGGGTCGCCTCGCCGGACCTTCTGCGGGTCGGTGAGGAAAGACTTGACGCGCTTGCGGATCTCCTCGGGCTCGTCGCGAACCCCGATGTAGTTATCCAGGGACTTCGACATCTTCCGGCCGTCGGAGCCGGGGATGGTGGGCGTTTCGGAAAGGAGTGGCTGGGGTTCCACCAACACGTCGCCGTATAGCGAGTTGAACCGTCGCACGATCTCGCGCGTGAGCTCCAGGTGGGCGACCTGATCCTGTCCGACCGGAACGAGCTCGCCTTTCACGATAGTGATGTCCACCGCCTGCAGGACTGGGTACCCCAGTAGTCCGTAGTTGGCGCTTTGGCGCTCGTCCATGTCGCGCAGGCGTTCCTTGTAGCTCGGGACGCGCTCGAGCCAGCCGAGCGGCGTGGTCATCCCGAACAGCAACGCCATCTCCGCAACCTCGGGGATATCGGACTGCCGGTAGATGGTGACACGCTCCGGATCGAGCCCCGCTGCGAGCCAATCGAGCACGAGCCCTTCGGTCCACGCGGCGAGTTCATCGGTCCGGTCATAGTGGGTCGTGAGCATGTGCCAATCGGCGATGAAGTAGAAGCAGTCGTACCCCTCGTCTTGCAGCCGGCGCATATTCTCGACGTTGCCTGCCCAATGTCCGATGTGCAACGGCCCCGTGGGGCGGTAGCCGGTCAGCACCCGCGCCTTGCGGGCGGATCCAGGGGCGGCGCTCACTGCTGCTGGCTGCACGATGTCGGGGATGATATCGCGGCCTCTCCTTCCGGCAGTGGAGGGCTCAGCAGACGGCCGGACCAGCGATCCCGCGACAGACCGTGAGCGTGACCGTCCAGATGGTCTGGCCCAAGATCCCGAAGAGGAGGAAGAGCGCGAGCGTGAACAACGGGAGGTACGCGTCAAGGTCGCGGTAGAGCGCCTTGGGTCTTCCGTGCAGGAGGAGGCCGACCATCCGGGCGCCGTCGAGCCCGGGGATCGGCAGCAGATGCATGACCGCGAGCGAGAGGTTCGCGATGAGGAACGCCACCAGGAAGTCCCCGAGGGTTCCGGCGGGAACACCGGTGCGGAGCCAGAGACCCGGCAGGATCGCCACGAGGATGTTGGCGGCCGGACCGGCAGCGGACACGAGTACCACGTCGCGCGGCCCCCGCCTCAGATGACGAGGATCGAGCGGCGCAGGCTTCGCATAGGCGAAGGGCGGGAAGTACGGCGCAGAGGTCGCGATGAGAAGCAGGATGAGACCCGGGACGAAGCCACTCCCGAACGGGTCGAACCAGGACTTCGGGTTCAGAGAGAGCCGCCCCCACAACTTGGGCGTGGGATCGCCGAGGATGACGGCCGTCCTGGCCCGCGCCACCTCTCGAACGGTCATGCCGACGAACAACCCAACCGCGATGAAGAGCGCGAACGTCGGACCATATGGCACGAACCCGAGCACGGAGCCACCTCTCCTTCGACGCTCGACCTTATCGCGCCATTCCCCCACCTCAACCGTGCGTCACGGACACCAGCTACTTCACGGCAAGGCGTCCGTGCGGTCGAGAGTCGCCCGGTCGGAGCGTGGGCCTGACGGTGACCGTCCCGAGTCGGATGTCCACGGATGGTTGAAGGCTCCGTATCCGCAGAGCCGGGCTTGAGTTCGCCTGGTCTCGAGGTCGAGGGTTCCAGTTGGCGGAGCGGTCCTCGGCTCGGCGGCACGCACGCTAAGACTCCACCTCACCCTGAGACGCGATGCCCCTCAGTCGCGAAGGGAGGAGCCGAACGAGGTCCCGAGTAGACCGTTCACCTCGCCCCCGAGGAGCTCGGTGATCGTTCGGCCGAGATCGCCGAACGTGGGCCGGGTTCCGAGCTCGACCGGACCCCCGGTGAGTCCGGCGGCGAGGATCGGCGTGCGTTCGCGGGTGTGGTCGGTGGAAGGGGTGGTCGGGTCGCACCCGTGATCCCCGGTGACGAACAGCACGCCGTCCGCGAGCGCATCTATCAGGGCCGGGAGCCTGGCATCGAACGCCTCGATGGCGGCTGCGTAGCCGATGGGATCGTTGCGGTGGCCGAACTTCGAATCGAAATCCACGAGATTGGTGAACACGAGCGCGGGCCCCGGTCGTTTCAGATACTCGAGGGTCAGGTCCACTCCGTGGTCATCGGACCCGCTGTAACGGGCTTCGGTGATGCCCTGGCCGCTGAAGATGTCCTGGATCTTCCCCACGGCGTACACGCGCACGTCCGCCGTCGAAAGGCGTTCGAGGACGGTCTCTGCGGGCGGAGGCACGGAGAAGTCGCGCCGCCCTGCGGTTCGGGAGAACGCCCCCTGTTCACCGACGAACGGGCGCGCGATGACGCGGCCCACCGCGTGCGGGCCGCGTAACAGCCGGCGCGCAACCC
>JAXDJY010000317.1:0-3225 GCA_034667445.1 Actinomycetota bacterium
ACGTCTGCAACGGTGATTCGAACGTGGGAAAGAGGAGCACTGGAAGGAGCGCAGTAAGTCGGCGGCCCGTTGCCGCCAGGATGACGCCCGGCAGGGCGAGGGCTGCCCAGACCAGGGAGGTGGCGCCCAGCCCTTCGGCGGCCCAGGTCCACGGCGGCGGGAGGCAGGCCCAGTCCCTGGGCGTGATCGGCAGGCCGGCGTCCTTCAGCCGGGAGCATGCGCTCGCGAAGGTGGGGTACGGCAGCGGGGTGCCCACCCGGAGTGCGGTGTAGACCGCGACCGAGGCGAGGATGACCACGGCGGTGAGGGCGCCGCGCTTCGCGCGACGCCCAGTCTCGGATATAGGTCCCCCCGGACGCTCCATGGTTGGGTATCGACGGGGTTCGTTGCCTGGTTGAGGATGCTGGCGCGAACCTACCCGGGGGTGATGGTCAGCGTTCCGGTCGTGTCGGCGGTTCGCGCTGCGGCGCCGGCGGTCCATCCCGGCGTCTGGTCGTTCCAGTGGGGACTCGCGGGGTTGCCGCTCACCCCGGTCGGTCCGAAGCCGGTGTCGGACGCCATGGGGTCGGAGAGATCCGAGACGGCCCGCCAGCTCGGGATGACGCTCACCGGGTGGCCGTCGCGGCTGTCCATGCCCGCCTGATTCACGGTCTGCTCGTCCCCTCCGAGGGGCACGGTTGCAGCCACGAAGAGCTCCCCCAAGCCGGGGATGGCCGCGAGCGGGTGGGCGAAGGTGGCCTGGTGGAGAGCGCCCCAGGTCCACGCGGCGGGATCGTCGCCGAGTCCCGCGCGGAGTTCGGCGATGGCGTCATCGAGTGCGGCCGTGAGCATGTCGGCTGAGAGCCATGTGGCCGGATCGCCGGGGGCGTCGCCGCGGAGTAGCGCGGGGAGGGCCTGACACTGCCAGGTCTCGCGCCATGCGTGATAAGCGTCCAGGAGGTCATCGCCGAGGACGGGCGCGAGTGCACGCCGGGCGACGTGCCTGCACCAGACGTTGAAGATGGCGGCGCCGACCGAGTCCGCGCGCATGTCGCCGTCCCACGTCGCCAGGGCCGCGGCTTCCGCGGGGAGGTCGGGGACCAACTCCAGGAGGAGGGGCAGCGTCTCGCGCGCGGGGAGCGAGACCGTGTCCATCTGGATGGCGCGCATGGAATCGGCGTCGTGGTCGCTCCGTTCGGCGAGTAACTCCGTGATCCGGCGTGCGCGGTGGGGCGTGTGGAAATCGTTGCCGATGAGATATGGGTAGTCGTCGTCGTGGATGCGGTTGTTCGCGGTGACCAGGAATCCGCGGTCTGGGTTGAGCGACCACGGGAGATCGCCGGGCGCGATGACGCCCGTCCATTCGTGCTCACCGGTCCAGCCGGGGACGGGCGTGGTGCCGTCGCCGGACGCGCGAACCGGGAACACCCCCGTGCACGCATATCCGATGTTTCCGTCCACGTCCGCATAGACGAAGTTCTGGCCCGGGCATCCGATCTCAAGCACCGCCGCGCGGAATCCGTGGAAGTCGCTCGCGGCTGCCGCGTCGACGACGAGCGATGGGCGGATCCCGTGCTCGGCGCCCGTCCACCGGAGCGCGTACCGGGGTTCGTCCGGCAGCGGAACGAAGTCCGGGTCGATCTCACCGACGACCGCGTGATCGAGGAGCGGTCCGTGCCGTGTCTCGCGGACATCGATCACCACCGGCTCGCCGGAGCCGCGCACGGCGATCTCCTCCCGGTGCACCGTGATCGGCTCCCACTCACCGCGGAATTCGGCGGCCGTTGCGCCATCGTTGAGGTGTTCCATGTAGAGATCCTGGACGTCGCCGGAGACGTTGGTGACGCCCCACGCGTGATGGTCGGTGGTGCCGAGCAGCACGCCCGGTGAGAACACGAGCGCCACGCCGCGCGCCCGGTAGCCGGGGGCCTCGAGCCCGATCTGGAGCCACGCGCCCGGCTGCATCACATCCAGGTGCGGGTCGTTCGCGAGGAGGGGTTTGCCGGCGGCGGTGCGGTCGCCGCTCACGACCCAGTTGTTCGAACCTTGGCCGCGCGCGCGGGGGAGGGCGCCGAGCAGTGCTCCGCCTAGGGCGCCCGCCGCGATCTCCGGCCCCTCGGCAGGCGGCCGTGGGAGCAGGACGCCCGCAGCATCGGCCCCGGCGCGCGCGGTGATCTCTGCGCGCAGCAGTTCCGCGTCCCAGTTCCCGCTGAGCCCCCACCCCAGGTAGGCGAAGCACGATGCCCACGCCGCCGGGTCATCGGGGAGCTCCGGTTTCGCGTCGAGCAGGAGGTACTCGATGGGCGCAGCCGGCATGTGTCCGATCCAGGCGAACACGCCTGCGCGGAACCGCTCGTGCATGACTCGTGAACGCTCGTCCCACCCGGCCGCATATCGCGCGCCCGCCCGGTGCAGTCCCACCGTCCGCGCGAATCGATCCTCCGGCAGTGTCTTGTCCGCGAAGACTTCGGAGAGCCGGCCGTTGGCAGCGCGCAGGGCCAGATCGAGCTGGAAGAGGCGTTCCCCCGCCGTGACCAGACCGTGGGCGAACCAGAGGTCGTCCTGCGAAGCGGCGACGATCGAGGGGATGCCATACCCGTCCCGGGTCACGGTGACGGGGGCGCGCAGTCCCGGGACGTGCAGCGAACCCTCGGTCGGGAACAGGGACCCGGCCGCCATCTCTCGCATCTGTTCCACGAACCCGCTCACGGGTGACGAGACTAGCTGCCGGCCGCGCGCACGTTGCCCAGCCAGCTCGCGTACATCCCGGCGTACACACCGTTCATCGCCAGTAGTTCCGGATGCGTGCCATCCTCCACGATCTGTCCGGCGTCGAAGACCAGGACGCGATCCGCGTGTTCGGCCGTTGAGAGCCGGTGGGCGATCGTGATGACGGTCCGTCCCTGGGACAGCCGGCGGAGCGCTTCGCTCGTCCGGCGCTCGGTGGCAGGGTCCACCGAGCTCGTGGCCTCGTCCAGGATGAGCACGCCCGGTTCGTCGATCTGGGCCCGGGCCAAGGAGACCAGCTGGCGTTCGCCGACGGAGAGCGCCTCCCCGCGTTCGCCGACGGCGGTGTCCAGGCCGTCGGGCATCGCGAGGAGCCAATCGGCGAGCCCGAGCTCCTCGAACGCCGTTTCCACGTCCCGATCGGTGGCGCCGATGCGCCCGTACCGCACGTTCTCCCGAACCGTCGTGTCGAACAGGAACCCGTCCTGGGGGACCATGCGGATGGCGGCCCGCCGGGAG
>JAXDJY010000318.1:0-3746 GCA_034667445.1 Actinomycetota bacterium
GATGACGGCACCTGACCCGACCTGGGCGCCCGGCCCGACGATGCTTCCGCGAACCGTCGCACCCGTTCCTACCGAAGCGCCCGCGTGCAACACGCTGTCCTCGACCGTCGCGCCATCTGCTACGCGAGCCTCGGGGCCGATACAGCAGCGGTCGCCGATCTTGGCGCGCGAATCGACCGACGCGTCGGGTGCGATCCACGGCGTTTCGTACCAAAGACCGCGGAGCCGGCCGGCCAACAAATCGAAATGCGCCTGCAAGTACTTCTCAGGGGTGCCCAGGTCCATCCAGTACGCGTCGGTGACGTAGCCGAAAACCGCGTGCCCCGCTTCGATCACAGCCGGGAAGATCTCATGCTCGATGGAGATTTCGCGGTCGGGCGTCCAGGGGTCGAGCACCACTGGGTCGATCAGATACGTGCCTGCGTTGATGTCACCCGGGATCTGCCCGGTGGGCTTCTCCTGGAACGAGCGCACACGGCCGTCGGTCTCCGTCGCGACCAGGCCGAACGCCCGGGCGTCGTCGACGTGGTGGAGGGTGATCGTGATCGCTGCACCGCGGGAGTCGTGGAACGCACGCATGGCCGTCAGATCCAGGTCGGTGCAGATGTCACCGTTCAACGCGAAGAACGGCTCCCCGCCGAGGGCCGGCAGGGTGTTCACGATGGCGCCGCCCGTGCCAAGGGCTTCACGCTCCCTCACCCATGTGATCTCCGGCTCGCCTCGGCGCGCCTCGATGAACGGGTGGAACGCCTCCTCCAAATACGGGGACGACATGACGACCTCGTGCACGCCGTGCCGAACCAGCCGATCGAGCGTGTGATCGAGGATCGGACGATCGACGAGCGGGAGCAGCTCTTTCTTGACGGTCTCAGTCAGCGGCCGCAGCCGCGTACCGAATCCACCTACGAGGACTACCGCCTTCATCGCCCCACGCTAACTCACCCTCTTTCGACTCGCGGCGCCGTGAAGCTACGATCCTCCGGTGAATCAGTCTTCCTTCGAGCCCGGCCGCGTTGTCGTCCACCGTGATCTGTATCAGGGGCGCATCTGGTACGCGCGCGCCGAGGTGGTGGTCGAGGACAGCGCCGATCGCACGCTCTTGTACTGGCCTCCCGGCGCGGACGTCCGCACACCCACTCGCGCTGATGATGGCGCTCTCCTGCGCATACCGGATTCGCCCTGGACTCTCGAACCTCGTCCGTGGCACTCGTTCCACGTGCTCTGTCACTGGCTGCGGGGCGACCATCACAGCGTGTGGTTGTTCTGGGAGGCGGACACCTGGCGCTTCGACGGTTGGTACGTGAACCTCCAATCCCCGTTCGTCAGAACTTCCCTGGGCTTCGACGCCACCGACGACATCCTCGATATCGAGGTCGAACCGGATGGCGCCTGGGCGTGGAAGGACGAGGACGAACTTGAAGAAGCTGTTCGGGCGAAGCTCCTAACGCCCCCACGAGCGGCGGCGATCCGACGTGAGGGCGAGCGCGTGATCAAGAAGCTGGGGGACCTCAAAGGGTCGTTCCCGACTTCCTTCGTCGATTGGAGGCCGGATACAGGCTGGCCAATCCCCGAATTGCAAGACGGCTGGAGCTCACTCCCTGGTGCGATCTCTGACCCCGGCCTAGAATCCAGGACATGAGAGTGATGCTGGCCGAGATCTTCGGGATGGACGGTGCCATCGTCGCGGTGATCGCCTTCGCGGTCCTCTTCGGCGCGAAGAAGATTCCTGAGATGGCGCGCTCGATCGGCAGAGCCCAAGGCGAATTCAAGAAGGGGCTCAAAGACGGCGCCACCGCCGACGAACCCGAGGCCGACGAGCCCGACAAGACCAGCCCCCCTGACGCAACCAAGAGCGAGCAGAGCTAGCCTTCCCCTTTCATCGGCTCATCGCCGAAGGTGCCTACCATTGGCCAGGCTGATCGCGAACAACACGACTTCTGCGAGAAGCAGGAACAACAGCGCACCGACCCATCCCAGGACAAGTGCACCCGCGGTGGCGCTGATCACCCAAACGACGCGACGGAGCCACCACGCATAGTGGATCCCAAGAGAGAAGGGGATGCGTCGCTCCACGCGCAAGAGCCAACCCCGAGGGCGCGAGACGCGCTTCGGCCGGAGGATCACCCCGCCACTTCGCCCCGCTGGCGAGCGGCTATCCCTCGGCACTTGGTGTCCTCCACACCGAGACGTGTTGGCGGCTTTCGGCGGTGAACAGCTCGCGGTTCCAGCCACCCCAGCGTTGGTGCAAAGTCATGCCGGCAAGCTCCGCCATGAGGTCGAGTTCGGCCGGCCACACGTAGCGGAATGGCATCGAGACGCGCTCCGTCTTCCCGTCCACCGTTTCGAGGTGGTGTGAGACGAGCCCCTGCTTCACGACGTCGTATTCATCGATGCCGAAGTAGTTCTCGTTGCCGTGGAACACGTGATACGTCTCGCCCGGGGGAAGCCGTCGCAGATCAGGCACCAGCACCTCGATCAGGAAGCACCCACCCGGCTCCAGGTGCGAGGCCACGTTGCGGAAGCACGCCACCTGCTCGGTTTGGGTCGTGAGGTTCATGATCGTGTTGTAGACCAGGTATACGAGCGAGAACGTGCTCTCCACTTTGGTGACCGCGAAGTCTCCGATGGTCACGTCGATGTCGGCGCCGCCGGGCTTCGCGCGCAGCCGCGCCGTCATCGCTTTCGAGAGCTCGATGCCGTGCACCGGCACGCCCCGCGCCGCGAGCGGTAGCCCGATCCGGCCGGTCCCGATCCCGAGCTCAAGTGCCCGTCCATCCCCAGCGAGCTCGGCGAGGCGATCGACCGTCGACTCCACGAGCCCGGTATCGAACTCGCCGGCCTCGGTCTCGTCATACCGAGCCGCGACGCGCTCATCGAAATACCCGTCTGCGCCCATCGTTGCGAACCTACCTCACGGGCATCCAGCGGGAGAAGCACCGGGGTCGCCTAGGATGACCCGGATGCCGATCCGACTCGCAGCCTTCGACCTGGACGGCACGCTCATCCGGGATCGGACCTGCGTCGAGGCGATCAATAGCTCGATCGGGCGAACCGAAGAAGCCGCCGCCTTCGAGCGTCTCGACGTGAGAGACCGCGATGGGATGACCGCCGCCCGGATCACGATGGCAGGATGGTATCGACCTATCCCGACGGAGGTTCTTCTCCACGACGTGAAAGGCCTCGCGCTCGCGCCGGGCACTGAGGAAGCGTTCAGCCTGCTCCGCAGTAATCACGTCAGCACGGCGATCGTGTCGCTCACGTTGAAAGCGGCTGTTGACTGGTTCGCGGAACGGCTCGGTGTCGACTTCGCCGTCGGAACCCACATCACGCGCGAGGAGATCGACCATGTATGGGCCGAGGACAAGGGCCGATGGCTCCAAGACGCCGCAGCCAAGCTAGGGCTCCTCCATCGGGAGGTTGCAGCAGTCGGCGACTCGGACGGGGACCGCGAGATGCTCGCTGCGGCCGGGTTCCGCGTTTTCGTCGGAGACCGGGCACCGGACACCCCCGATATCTTGCACATGCCTGGCGCGAACATGTACGACGTCGCTCAGCGGATCCTCGAAGAACCTTAGAAGCCAGAGCTGTCGGCAGCGTCCCCCGCAGACATCAGCGCACAGCCTGCTTCACGAGGGTGGCGATCTTCTTCTCTTCGGCAGGGGTCAGCTTCTGCAACGCGTAGGCGATCGGCCACATCTCGCCGCTGTCGAGGCTCGCCGAATCGTTGAAGCCGAGCATCGCGTACC
>JAXDJY010000319.1:0-4282 GCA_034667445.1 Actinomycetota bacterium
CGCGTCGACGACGGCGCCAGGAAAGAGAAGAAGTGACGGAGGCGGGGATCTACGTCCACGTCCCATTCTGCCTGACGCGGTGCGGCTACTGCGACTTCAACGCCTACGCCGGGATGGACGAACTCAAGCCGCGGTACCTGCGGGCGCTCCTTCGGGAGGCCTCGCTGGCCGCGCCGGCCTGGCAAGACGAACACATCGTGAGCGTCTTCCTCGGCGGAGGAACACCGACGACGATCGCACCGGCCGATCTCCGAGCGCTCCTGGTCCACCTCCAGGACCAGTACGCCCTCGACCCCGCCGCCGAGGTCACCACTGAGGCGAACCCGGACACCGTCGATAGATCCTCGCTCGAGGCGCTCCTCGTCGCCGGGTTCGACCGGCTCAGCATGGGCGCGCAATCCTTCGACCCGGCGGTCCTGCGCGAACTGGAACGGCTGCACAGCCCGGACAGCGTTCGCCGGGCGTTCGGCGAGGCCAGGGATGCCGGCTATCTCAACGTGAATCTCGATCTCATCTACGGCGCGAACGGGGAGACGATCGGATCGTGGGAACGAACCCTGTGGGAAACCGTTTCCCTGGCGCCCGAGCACATCAGTGCCTACGCGTTGACCGTCGAACCGGCAACGCCGCTTGGGCGAAGGATCGCCACGGGTGAGACGCCCGAGCCTGATCCCGACCTGCAGGCCGACATGTTCGGGCTGGCGTGCGAGCTGCTCCGCGAGGCCGGCTATCGCCACTACGAGGTGAGCAACTGGGCCAAACCCGGCTACGAATGCCGGCACAACCTCGGGTATTGGCAGCGGCGTCCCTACCTCGGGCTCGGCGCCGGCGCGCATAGTTACCGCGACAACGCTCGCTGGTGGAACACTCGCCCGCCAGAGGAGTACATGACCGTGGTCGAGCGCGAGGAGCTTCCGATCGGCGGCAGTGAGTCACTCGAGCCACAGGACGCCTACCTGGAAGAGGTCTTCCTTCGGCTCCGAACGCTTGAGGGCATCCCCACGAGTTGGATCGACGACGGCCGTGCGCTTCCCTTCCTGGAGAACGGGCTGCTCGAGGAAGACCTCGGCAACCTGGTCCCCACCGAGCGCGGCATGCTGCTGCTGAACGAACTGGTCCTTGCGCTCGCCGCGTCGTGACTGTTGCGCATCGGTCTCTTGCGCGTTAGCACTCGCACGATAGGAGTGCTAGTAGCATGAGACGATGGCGGAGCAACAGCCACAACTCGGTCCTCGCAAGGGCGCGGTGCTGCGCGCGGTCGTTGAGGAGTACGTCCGTTCGGGTGAGCCCGTGGGGTCGGAAACCATCGCCGAACACGCAGGGATCGGGGTATCCAGCGCCACCATCCGCAACGAACTCGCGGCACTGGAGGAGCTGGGCTACCTCAAGCATCCCCACACGAGCGCGGGCAGGATCCCCACCGACGCCGGATATCGGTTCTACGTGGACTCTCTCCCCGCAGGCGGGGGACTACGGGATGCGCAGCGCCGTGCGATCGCCTCGCACTACGCGGAGGCCATCTTGGACCTGGAGGAGGTGCTGAAGGGATCGGTACAACTCCTCAGTCGGCTGACGCAGTACGCCGGACTCGCGGTGCCTCCCAATGCCTCGGAGGAACCGGTCGTTCGCCTCGAGGTCATCGACATGGGCCCCTCGGTCATGGTTCTCGCGGTCGGGCATCACGGCCGTGTGGACAAACGGGTGGTTGATCGTCCCGAGAGCGCCCTCCCGGCAACGTTCGCTCGCGCGGAGAAGAGGCTGGCCGGGCTTCGAGGTCTCACCTACGCGGGGGCCCAGGCACGGCTGCTCCAGCTGGCGGCCGAAGGTCCCGCGGACGAACACGAGCTCATGCTCCACGTCGCCGAAACGCTCCGCACGGCCCAGCAGGGCG
This sequence comes from Actinomycetota bacterium, assembly GCA_034667445.1. Lineage (GTDB taxonomy): Bacteria > Actinomycetota > UBA4738 > UBA4738 > HRBIN12 > JANXVR01. Next base: position 1,892 of record JAXDJY010000319.1, read on the forward strand.
ATCGAGCCACGCACGTGGTGGTGGGCGGTGTCGCCAACCTGGCGGACGAGGCGCAGACCTGGCGGCGGGAAACACTCCGCCGGCTCTTCGAAACGCTCGAACGCGAAAAGGAGATGCTGCAGGTATTAAGCGACGTGACCTCGGCGCGAGGGGCCCTGTCCGTCACGATCGGGGGTGAGCATCCGACCACCGGTGACCTGGATGCCTCGATCGTCGCCGCACCGTTCAAGTCGGGCGACACCACGATCGGGACCATCGGTGTCGTCGGCCCGACGCGTATGGACTACGTGAGCGCGATGGCCAGTGTGCGCGCCGTGGCCAAGCGCCTTACCGAGCTTGCCACGGAGCTCGATCAGTAGCATGTCGCCCGCACGCGACCTTTACGACGTGCTCGGGGTTCCTCGCGACGCCGACGCGGAAGACATCAAGCGCGCCTATCGCGCGTCGGCGCGCGAGCACCATCCCGACGTCAACGCCGATCCCGAAGCCGAGGAGCGCTTCAAGGAAGTGGCCGGCGCTTACGAGATCCTGTCGGATCCTCAGAAGCGCGCGCAGTACGATACGTTCGGTGCCGCGGGTCCGGGCGGTCAGCCCTTCACCGACATCCAGGACATCTTCGACCTTTTCTTCGGCGGCGGTACGGGACGGCGCAGGAGCGGACCCCGAAGCCGATCACATCGTGGGGAAGATCTGCGGGTGGTCACGCAGCTCACGTTCGGCGAGGGGGCGTTCGGTGTTCGTCGCGATCTAACTATCGAGCGCCTCGCCGTCTGCTCTCGCTGTATGGGCAACGGTGCGGAACCCGGCACCGCGCCCATCACCTGCCCGACGTGCGGCGGCAGCGGCCAGGTCGAACAGCTCCGTCGAAGCGTGTTCGGCACGCTCATGACCGCCGCACCCTGTGCCACGTGCGAGGGGACGGGCCAGCAGATCACCGATCGGTGTTCGTCGTGTAACGGCCGGGGTCGGAAACAAGAGCCCGGCACCGTGAGCGTGGATATCCCCGCCGGCGTCTCCGATGGGATGGAGCTTCGCGTGGGCGGCGCCGGAAACGCGGGCGTCTCGGGAGGCCCGTCGGGTGACCTCTACGTGGCGCTGCAGGTCACCCCGTCGCCGACCTTCGAGCGGCGGGCCCAGGACATCTTCACCGTCCTTGACGTGTCCGTCACGCAAGCGACCCTCGGGGCGGATCTCGAGATCGAGGGCTTGGATCAGGCGGAGCACGTGAAGATCGAACCCGGCACCGAGTCGGGAACGGTCATCAAGCTGAAGGGCCGCGGCGTCCCGAACCTGAACCGCCGCGGACGTGGCGACATCTTCGTCACCCTCCATGTGGTGACGCCGCGCGACCTCAGCAAGGAGGAGCGGACCCTGTATCAACAGCTCGCCGATCTCCGAGGCGAGAACGGGAAGGGCGGCCGCACCCGAGCCGACCTCCGGCGTCCGGAGTTCCGCTAAGCTCCCCGCGTGGTGCAGCTGCTTGAGACCGATTGCATCTTCTGCAAGATCGCGCGGCGCGAGATCCCCGCCGAGATCCTGCACGAATCCGACCGGGTCGTCGCCTTCCGCGACGCCGATCCCAAGGCCCCGAGCCATATCCTGCTGATCCCGAAGGACCATCTCCCCTCCATCGCCGATGTCACGGAGGCCGATGGCGGCATGCTCACCGCGTTGTTCCAGGCCGCGGCGCATCTGGCGAAAACTGAAGGGATCGCGACTAGCGGCTGGCGTCTCGTGACGAACGTCGGTGCCGACGGCGGACAATCGGTGTTTCACCTGCATTTCCACCTCATGGGCGGACGCCCGATGGCCTGGCCGCCGGGGTAACCGCGACCATGCCGGAGCGCCCCGGCTACCGCGAGCGTCAGGGCGGCCCGAACGGTGTCGGATCCAGGACGAGGGGTCTGCGCGGGGGTTGGGAGAAGTCGAACTCATTGGCGAGATCCCCGAGGATCGGGACGTTCTCTCGGACCAACGTTCGTGAGTCCGGACGGGACATCGTCGTGGGATCGAGCCGCTCGCTCCCAAGGAAGCGGTCCTCGATGAGCTTCAGGAACGCGTCGAAGGAGAGGGTCTGCGAGTCGATGTATCCCGACTTCGCGTAGGGGCTCATCATGATCATGGGAACCCGGATCCCGTAGCCGCCCGGTTGGTCGACGAAGGCCGGCGGGACGTGATCGTAGAACCCTCCCCAGTCATCCCAGGTGAGGAAGATGGCGGTTGAGCCCCAGTCGGGGCTCTGCATCGCCGCGTTCACCATCCGGGTGACGAACGCCATCCCCGTCCTTATCGGGCCACCGCCGACGGGGTGCTCACTGTTGTGGTGTCCGGGGACGATCCACGACACCGAGGGGAGGGTGCCGGCCGCCGCCGATTGCAGGTACTGCCGGT
>JAXDJY010000320.1:0-9837 GCA_034667445.1 Actinomycetota bacterium
CGCGATCGCCGTGACGCTGGGTATCGTCGGACTCTTCGGCAAGCTCTGGTCGTTCAGCTTCTTCACGCCGAACCTCATCACGATGATGGGGCTTGCCGTAGGTATCGACTACTCCCTGTTCATCGTCTCCCGCTATCGGGAGGAGCGCCACCGGGGGAAGGAGAAGCTGGAGGCCATCGCTTCTTCGGGTGCCACGGCCAGCCGCGCGGTGTTCTTCAGTGGGGTGACAGTCATGCTCGCGTTGGCGGGCATGCTCTTGGTTCCCACCACGATCTTCCGCAGCCTCGCGGGCGGAGCGATCATCGTCGTGCTGGTGTCGGTCGCTGCCTCGATGACGATGTTGCCCGCGATCCTGGCGCTCCTGGGTGACAAGATCAACGCCGGCCGGATCCTCGGCAAGAACCGCAGCAGCGAACACGGGCCTCCCGGCGGATTCTGGGACCGCGCGACGCGAACAGTGATGGGTCGCCCGGTGGTATTCCTGGTGTTCGGTGGGTTGTTCATGCTGGCCCTGTCGTTTCCGTACTGGTTCCAGGGCCATCCGAATGACTCGGGCCTCGGCATCAAGACCGGGCAATCAGGGATCAGCACCCTGCCGGACTCCGCCGAGACGAAACAGGCCTACGACGTCATCCTCAAAGAGTTCCCGAAGTCCGGGTCGCAGGCGAGTGCGAACATCGTGATCGAGGCGGCGGGCGTGGGAACTCCCTCGGCGACACAGGGAGGTGCCGGAACCCTCGCTCCCGCGTACGCGACCGCGTTGCAGTCGTTCGAGTCGTCGATCGCGAACGATCCGACACTGGGAAAGCCGGGCACCCCGCAGGTCAGTCAAGACGGTTCGGTCGCCTTGGTCGTATTGCCGTTGGCCGGGCAGGCGACCGACACCGGCAGCGAGGCGGCGATCAAGACCATCACAGATCTGCGATCTGTCTACGTCCCCACTGCGTTCGCAAGTACGGGGGCGACCGTGCTAGTGGGTGGTGATGCGGCGCTCACGAAAGACTTCTTCGATGTCTCGGCGAACTACACGCCGTTGATAATCCTGGTCGTGCTGATGCTGTCCTTCATCCTGCTGACCGTCGTGTTCCGGTCACTGGTGGTGCCGGCCAAGGCCATCGTGATGAACCTTCTCTCGGTTGGTGCGGCTTACGGGCTCATCGTCCTGATCTTCCAGAAGGGCGGCCCCGGGTTCGCCCACACGATCGCTGGGTGGTTGGGCTTCCAACAGGTCGATGCGATCGAAGCCTGGTTGCCGTTGTTCCTGTTCTCCATCCTGTTCGGGCTGTCGATGGACTACCACGTGTTCCTGCTGTCACGGATCCGGGAGGAGTACGACAAGACGCACGACAACACGGAGGCGGTCGCCTACGGACTCCGCACCACGGGTGGCATCATCACCGGAGCTGCCGTGATCATGGTCGCGGTGTTCGCCGGGTTCGCGGCGGGCCGTTTGGTTCCGTTGCAGGAGATGGGCTTCGGGCTGGCGGTCGCGGTCTTCATGGACGCCACCATCGTCCGTTCCATCTTGGTGCCCTCCGCGATGCGGCTGCTCGGTGACCGCAACTGGTACCTGCCGAAGTGGCTCGAGTGGCTCCCGAAGGTCAACGTGGAAGGCCATGAGCCGACCGTGATCCCCGACCTGCCGGCGGAGCAGCCCGCCGGCGCGTCGACATAGGGTCCGGGCCAGGGGAACGAACCGGACGAGAGGGGGCTGTGCCCGCGCCTCTTCCCGTCCTGCTTCCTCGGAACGAGCCGGCGGGTCGCTTCGGCTCCTAGCTCTTGGCGCGGAGTCGCGCTTGTACCTCGTCAGAACGCAGCTCTCGAAGCGCGTCGGTTGCCACCCACCGGGATGACTTCGTATCCAGGGCCTCGATCCGTTCGGCTTCCTCGATGGCCGCTGCGTTGAGTGAGACGTTCCGCTTGCCGATCTGGCGGAGCGACCAGCTGACGGCCTTCTTCACGTAGTTGCGTTCATCGGTCGCGCCGCGCCGGATGAGCGGCAGCTGACGGAGCAACTCGGCGTCTGAAACGCCGACGCCCCATGCGGCGCGTTCGGCGATCATCGCGTACCCCGCGCGTTTGACGAACTCCTCGTCGCGAGCGCACCAGCGGCGCGCCGTAGAGAGCGCAGACGCCGTCTTGCTGAACAGGTTGCCGCAGACCTGATCGCACAGATCCCACGAATCGAAGTCCTCTACCCAGCCTTCCATCTGATCCTCGGTGACGTCGTCCGGTCGGTCGATCATCGATGCCGTGATCCTTGCTTCATGGATGCCGGTCTTCCACAACGCGAGCGCAAGCAGATGATCATCCGGGCGCGATGTCGCGATCCGCCGGCAGTCGGGGATCCCGACGCCGATCGCTCGCTCGATGTTGATGCCGACCCGCTTCATCCCCGGTTTGCGTGACGCGTCGGCGACGGCGGTGAGTTCGGCCAGGACTGCGTCGCGGCGCGCGCCGATCCCGGGCGTCATCGTGTCGCCGATGGGTTGACCGCGCAGGCGTGCTCGCCCAGCAGGCGGCCGATCTCCTGGCGGTGGGCCGTGACCCATCGATAGAGGTGCTCCGTGGTCTCGGGGAACGTTTCAGCGAGCCACGAGATAGGCGCGCCGCCCGGCAGTCGCCTGGCTACCACGGGGATGGCGGCACCCGCAGACCACACCGCTCCGTTCGAGGCCGCCGCGTGCCAGGACGCGAGACGCGCCGGCATGTCCATGCCGGCCAGGAGCCGATCCCCGGTTGCCGACCGGATCCCGACGAACGAAAGCGCCCCTTCGCTGTCCCAACGGCGCAGCTTGTCGGCGCTCCAGCGGCAGAGGCCGCAGTCTTCATCGAAGAGCACCGTGATCGGATCCATATGCCCAGCGTACGACCGAACCGCCGGCCCGAGCCCCCGTGGCTGTCAGCCGTTGGGCAGCTGGGGGATGGTTACGAGCTTCAGCCCCATCTTCTTGATGCCCTTGATGATCGCCGGGAGGGCTTTGATCGTGTGGGCCGCATCCCCCCCACCGTCGTGGAGAAGCACGATCGAACCGGCCTGCACGTGTGACAACACTCGCTCTGTTACCTGCTTGGCCGTGAGGTCCGATTTCCAATCCTGCGGATCCACGCTCCACATCACCACCCGCATCCCCTGGTTCCGCGCCTCTTGCACGACGGCGTCATCCTCACTTCCGCCGGGGGGTCTGAACAGCGTCGGCTGGATGCCGAGCGTCGCCAGCTGGTCGTTGGTCCGTGACAGCTCGTCGTGGAGGTGTTGGGGGGTGAGGTCCGCGAGCGGGGGGTCGAGCGGGTGGTCCCACGAGTGATTGCAGATCGTCATCCCGGCTTGTTGTACGGCCTGTGCGATCGACGGATACCGCTGGACCTCGTAGCCGACCATGCAGAACGTGGCCGGTACGTCGTAGTGCTTGAGGATCTTCAAGACGCGAAGTGTGCTCACCGGCCAAGGCCCGTCGTCGAACGACAACGCGACCTCATCGGGTGGTGTCGCGTGACCGATGGGGCGGTACGTGATCGATCCGACTACCCCCGAGACGCGACCGGTGGTCGTGACCTCCCGCATCGGATAACTCGTGAGGGTTAGCTCCGGGTCGCCCAGGCGTGGTGCGGTCGTCTGGACGCGCCGGCGGACGCCCTCGGTTCGGTCCTTCGCATCCACGACGGTAACGACATCCCCGGCCTTCAGCAGTGTCGAGCGGTCCGGGTGCGAGTCACCGTTGAGTTCGATATGCCCTTTGAACGCGCCGTGCTGCAGCACCTCGCCCGTGACCGAGAGCAGTCGGCCGGGTTGGGCCTGAAGGTTCATGGTTCGGATGAGCGTTGCGAGGGTGGTCCCGGAGGGAACGCCGCTCGGTTTCCCGTCCACCGTCACGGTGACGGGAGGCGGCGCAGGAGATGTTGGCGATGGCGGCGGTGTGATGACGGCGGAGCACGCAGTCAGCCAGACGACGACGCCAAGGGCGAACGCCGCGCGAACCCGCGCGAAGTGGAACGGTGTCCCGGCCATGGGATCGGTCCATCCTGTCACGCCCGTCAAGGAAGCCGCGCGATGGGAGCATGGGTAGGTGGACGATCGAAAGACAAGGGCGAGTCGCGTCGCATCGCGATCGGCGAGAGCACGCATGACGACGGATGCCGTTGCCCTGGTCGTCTTCGTTCTGACCGGGGCAGCGTCGCACCACGACGCCAGTTTCCTCGTGGTTGTCGCACGGAACCTGCTGCCGCTCGGAGCGGCCTGGATCGGCGCTGCCATCCTCCTCGGGACGTATCGCCGACGGTCGTGGGGTGCGCTCGGCCAGACCTGGGCCATCGCTGCCCCCGTCGGCATCCTGGTCCGATCGTGGATCGTGGGCTCTCCGACCGGAGGGGAACTGGTGACGTTCTTGCTGGCAGGAAGCTTCTTCTCGTTGCTCTTCCTGATGATCGGGCGGGGGCTGCTGGCGGTTGCGGAGCGGGCCCGATCCCGGGAGGAGCCGGCGTGAAGGATCGACGTTCGCCCGAGATCGACATGCCCGACCCGGGATCGGCCAGATCGTTCTGGTTACAGGAGGCGCTCGTGGCCGACCCCGGCGACCCGTGCCCGCCATTGGAAACGTCGATCTCGGCCGATGTCTGCATCGTCGGCGGCGGATTCGCCGGGTTGTGGACGGCGATCGAACTCACGGAACGCGACCCCGGCCTTCGAGTAGTGCTGGTCGAACAGGACATCTGCGGTGGTGGGGCGAGCGGGCGAAACGGCGGCTTCGCCTCTTCCTCTTGGTGGGATCTCGAGGGGTTGTGCCGGCTCTTCGGACGCGACGAAGGGATCCGCTATGCGACCGCGGTCGCCGACGCGCCGGCGCAGATCGGGTCGTGGTTGCACGAGCACCAGGTCGACGCCTGGTATCACCTCGAAGGCGCGCTGGGCGCCCGTGCTGGCACTTGGCAGGGGGGGATCGGTGCCTCCGAGCCGGCGACGTTCTGCGCCCAGATGGGGTTCGCCCACCGGATGCGCCCGCTGAGTGCCACGGAGGCTCGCGAGGTTGCGGATTCGCCGCGGTTCGTCGGGGGGACCTTCATGCCGGACTCCGCGACGGCGCAACCGGCCCGCCTGGCGCGTGGACTTCGCCGGGTGTTGCTTGAGCGGGGTGTCCACATCTTCGAACGAACGCCGGTCAGGGATATCTCGCACACCGATCCCGCCTTCGTGACAACGGCCGGTGGCCGCGTTCGTGCTGGGCACGTGGTGCTCACGACCGGAGCGTGGGCGGCTGGGTGGCCGGGGTTCCGCAGGAGCTTCGGGGTCATCGCGGACTACATGGTGGCGACGGAGCCGATCCCCGACCTGCTCGAAGAGATCGGCTGGACCTCGCATGTAGGCATCGCCGACGGACGCGAACTCCTCTTCTACCTTCGCAGGACCGACGACGGGAGGATCGCGATCGGGGGCGGTGCGACCGGCGTGGCATTCGGTGGTCGGTTCGGACGTTCGGTGACCCACGACCGGCGGATCGCAGAAGTTGCCGCGCGCGGCCTCCTCTGGCTGTTTCCACAACTCGAAGGTGTGCGGTTCGACTACTCCTGGGGCGGACCGATCGATCAAACCGCGGCGTTCGTTCCGTTCTACCGCACCGCGGACCCGGGCAACATGCACGCCGGACTCGGCTTCTCCGGGCACGGTCTGACGCAGACGTTCGTCGGATCGAAGATCCTGGCGTCGAAGGTGCTCGGCGTCCACGACGAGTGGACATCGCTCGCGGTTAATCGCCCTGAGTTCTCGAAGGCCCCGCCCGAGCCGATCCGATGGCCGTTGGTCAAGGCGGCCGCCACGGCGCTCCACGCGGGTGATGCACGTGAGGAAGAGGGACGGCGCCGGGGCCTGCTTCTGGATCTCATCGGGACGGCGCCGATCCGCTTCCGGGACCGCCTCCGCGGATAGCTCAAGACGCGGGTCTCAGTAGCGATCGTCGACGCTTGGGGGCTGCAGTCGCTTCTCCACTGAACGCGCGATCTTGTTGAACTGCCACTTGAAGACCAGGTAGCCCGTCAATCCCAGGAGGAAGACGACGGTGATCACCGTGAGGACCACGAACGCAGCCACCTTGATGACCGCACCCAGGATCCCCAAGGCGACGGCCACGAGCACCAAGAACAAGAAGAGCACGAACATCCTTCTTCTATCCTACGGTTGTATCGACGAAATGTTGGACCCGGCGGTTGACCTGCCGAGGATGCTGGAGTGGGACGTCGTGGATGCCTTCCATCCATTCGATGCGAACGAGGTCGGGTCTGGCAACAGCCTCGATCTCGGCCTGCACTTCACGCCTGCGGGCGGCGTAGTCGTCGTCCTCGCCGTCGTGCATGGCGATCGCGAGCACCGGTACGCGTAACCGCTCGTAGAGGGTCACCGGGTTCTGTTCCCAGATCGCTCGGAGGATCCGGAAGTGGTTCGCGCGGCTGAGACGAGGGTGGATCCGACCCTCCGCGTCCACCCGCATGATCGAGAGCACGTGGCCCTCGATCAACGGGATGACGGGCATCGGCATCCAGTGGGAGATCGCCGCGCGGAATTCCTCCACGGGCATGCCCGCGAGGTGAGGCGGTGCGAGTTGCTGCTTCACCTCCGCCCACGGCCCCATCCTCCGCAGAGCCATGAGGCCGCCGTCCAATAGCACGGCCCCCGATACCGATCGCGGGTGGTTCGCCGCGAGATCGAGCGCCACCATCGCGCCCCACGAGTGGCCGACGACGACCGGGTTTCGGAGCTTCGTCGCGCGGATCACCGCCAGCGCGTCGGCGCCCACCCGTTCGAACCCGTAGCCGGATGTGGGTTTGCTCGAGAGACCGTGCCCGCGTGCGTCGTAGGCGACCACGTGGAAGCGCCGGGACAGCCCCGGCAGCATGAGATCCCAGATGTGAGAGGTCGACGCGAGCCCGTGATGCAGGAGGAGGCCGGGCGCGGCCGGGCCGGGCGTCCCGAGGTCACGAACCCACAGGGAGACGCCACCTCCGACGTCGATCTTCGCGCTGCGCCCGCCACGCCCCGGCATCCGCGCATGGTAGATGGTCCCGGGGAAGCTCAGCGCTCGTCAGTCCCTCAGCACGTCTCCAGGCCCCGGGAGTAGGCTCCAGTCGACCCGCGGAACATGCGGGCCGGTCGAGGGAAAGGAGCACACATGTACGGAACAGTGGCTCGCACGCGCGTGAAGCCGGAGAACCGCGACGGCCTTCGGGAGGTACTCGCCAAGCAGTCTGCCGAGGGCGCCCCCGCCGGGTTCATCAACGCCTACACGCTCTATGAGAACGAGGGCGACACGGCGTGGCTGTTCGCGATCTTCGAGGATCGGGCCTCATACGACAAGAACGCCGACGATCCGCGCCAGAACGAGCAGTACGTCGCCTACCGTGCGCTCATGGAGCAGGACCCCGAGTGGCACGACGGGGACATCGAAGGCATGTAGCCGAACGGGTCGAACCGTGAGCCTCGGGGTTACGCTCCCCGACCCCTCCGGTTCGGCCCTATCGGACTCGGCGTCCGCCGTATTACCCTCTTTGTACCGATCTCGTCCCTGGAGGGGATACACATGGCAGACGCGTTGCAGAACTACATCGACGGCAAGTGGGTTGACGCTGCCGACGGCGGGCGGTTCGACGTGTTCGATCCGTCGACCGGCGCCGTGATCGCCACCGCTCCCGATTCGCAGCCGGCCGACGTCGAACGAGCCATCGACGCCGCGCGCCGGACATTCGACGACGGCACGTGGTGGCCGGGTACGCCTGAGCGCGAGCGCGGCAGCATCCTCCTGCGGGCGGCAGAGATCGTCCGGCGCGAACACGAACGGCTGAGTCAGATGGAGTCGCGAGACTCGGGCAAGCCGATCGGCGAGGCTCGTGAAGACATCAGCGAGGTCGCCTTCATGTTCGAGTACTACGGGGGATGGGCGACCAAGATCCACGGTGACATCCCGCCCGTCGGACCCGACGCGATGAGCCTGGTAGTGAAGGAGCCGATGGGGGTCGCCGCGGCGATCACGCCGTGGAACTACCCGATGATGATGGCCGTCCAGAAGGTCGCCCCCGCCATCGCGGCCGGCTGCACGCTCATCCTCAAGCCGGCGGAGCAAACACCGCTCACCGCGCTCGAGATCCCGAAGATCATGGAGGAGGCGGGGCTCCCCGCCGGGGTCCTCAACGTGGTCACCGGGTTCGGCGAGTCGGCCGGCGCCCCGCTGGTTGCGAGCCCGAAGGTAGACAAGGTCGGCTTCACGGGTTCCAAGGAGATCGGCAAGCTCATCATGCGGAACGGCTCCGACACGCTGAAGCGCGTCACTCTGGAGCTGGGTGGCAAGTCGCCCAATATCGTGTTCGCGGATGCGGACTTCGAAGCCGCGATCGAAGGAAGCTGCAACGGGATCTTCTGGAACCAGGGCGAGATCTGTTCGGCCGGTTCGCGGGTGCTGGTCCAGCGCGAGATCTACGACGATGCCCTCAACGCGATGGTCGAACGCGCCAAGGGCGTGAAACTCGGTGCACCCGGTGCCGACGACACGACGATGGGACCGCTGGTCAGCAAGGAGCAGGCCGAACGCGTCGAGCGCTATATCGAGATCGGATCCTCGGAGGCGTCGATGGCCGTTCAAGGGGACCGACCCACCGATCCGTCGCTCGCCGGCGGGTATTACGTGCCGCCGACGATCTTCGCTGACGTCGACAACAAGGCGCGGATCGCCCAGGAGGAGATCTTCGGCCCAGTGATGAGCGTCATCCCGTTCTCGACGCCCGAAGAGGCACTGGCGATGTCCAACGACAACGAATACGGATTGGCCGCCGCGGTGTGGACCCGTGACATCAAGAAGGCGATGAACACCGCCCGTGCGCTGCGTGCCGGCATCGTGTGGATCAACGACACGCAGACCGCTCCCTCAGAGACGCCGTGGGGCGGCTACAAGCAGTCAGGGATCGGCCGCGAGCTCGGCGCCAGCGGTGTCGAGGACTACCTGGAGGCCAAGCACATCTACATCAACCTCGCGGAATGAGCCCCCACGCCCCCTAGGAGGGCTTGGCGGCCGGGCGCGGGGCGAGCAACCCCGCTCCGATCACCCCGACGGTGGCGATGACGATGACCGCCATCGTCGCCCGAAGGTTGAAGGTTTCCGCGACCCACCCGAGCAGTGGTGGACTCCAGATGAACCCGGTGTAGCCGACGGTGGTGACCGCGGCGATGGCGTTCGTCGCGTCCTCCTCGGACGCCTCCACGAGCCCGTAACCGGCAGGCGCGGCAGCCGCCAGCGTGAAACCAAGCAGAAGGAACGCGAAGCCGACGATGACCGGGCTCGAGGTCAGCGTTGCGATGAGTCCACCGACGGCGCTTCCCACACCTGACACGAGGATCGTCCGCCTTGCTCCGAGCCCGAAGAGCACCTTCCCGGCGAAGAGCCGGCCGAAGAAGACTGCACCGCTGAACGCGACGAAGGCAAGGGCCGCGGTTCCCGCTCCGGCGCCCAGCTCCTGCCGCAAGTAGAGACCCGACCACGTGTCCATCGAGCCCTCGATGAGGAACGCGAAGAGAACGATGATCGCCGGGATCCAGAGCATCGGCGAACGCCAGAGCGCCGAGATCGAGAACGCGGTGTCAACGACGTCGGGGCTGGGTTGGCGGTCCATGGTCCTCGCCGTCCACCACGCGGTTGCGAACAGCGTTACCCCGGCGTAGGCGAGCCCGATCCGGTAGTCCACGGTCCCAACGATGACCAGTCCGGCCACGCTTGCGCCCGTCACGCCGCCGAGGGCGTAGCTCGCGTGAAGCCATTGCAGCACCGGTTTGCGTCGGCGGACCTCAGCCCGCTGGGCGGCGAC
>JAXDJY010000321.1:0-5716 GCA_034667445.1 Actinomycetota bacterium
AGGCCACCGAGTATGGAGCGAGCCTTCTCCTGAACCTCCTCTGTCGCGGTGACAAGATCAGGGACGTCGTCGTCGAGCTCGAGGAGGCGGCCGCTCGCCAAATCCTGACGTAGCACTTGGCCCATCAGATGAACTTTGAAGAGCGGGGGCAGTAGCTCGTCATGGAGCCCCCCAGCTAACGCAAGGCGCTCGTCTCTCCTCTCGGCCGCAATCCGTTGGAGCGTTTCGAGAAGTGCGATGTTCTTTCCACGAATCTGGTGGGCGGCGTCCCTCAATCTCTGGCCACTGGCAAAGAGTTCTCGCGCTAGGAGTAGGGGCGCAGCGAAGACCACGACACCCCAAGGTCCGGCGACTTGAACCTCTGCCGCTATGAATAGGGCAAGCAGCCCGAGACAGCCGTAGGTCGCGGCGAGGCGAATCGGAGATTCGCCGTAGACGTTGGCGAGGATCGCCATCCGGTCGAGTCGGGTCACGAGATGGGCGATGTTGACCGACAAGAAAGCGTTTGCGACGAAATCCACGAGAACTGCCAACAACAGCGGGACAACGACTACGGGGAGTTCAGTCGGCCCCCTGCCGAACGAGTGGAAAACCAGAGAAGCCAGGTAGACGCTCGCGGCAATCTGGCTCCGATTGAACACGGCGCGAGCCAGGGGTACCTGGCCTGTGAACTCCCGTCTATCGAAGGCCGCCACAAGAGCAATCACTCCGGCCTCTGCCGGGCCTAGGAGCATCCCTGCCGCGATCGTTACGGGGGTGGACACGCTGAGGGTGTAGGTGTCCCAGTGGGGTATCGGAAGGAGGTCGGTGACGGCCACGATGATCGCAAGGGCCACCATCAGCCAGAGGTCGTTCCTATTCCCGTTCCAACCTTTGGCGAACTGCCAGCTCAAAAGTGGAACGACCGCAGCGCTTACCGACCAGGAGAAGAATCGGGCGCGGTAAGGATCTCGCGGACAGCGCGCTCGGCGCGAATTGCGCTCACCTTCTAGCGTGACGGACATCATTCCCCTCCCAAGGCATCCGTCGGGCATTCGGACAGACTCACTACCAACGGCGTAGTTGTACCCAAAGCGCGTGCCCCGATGCAAGAGTGACAAACACTCGCCGGATGTTCGCTTGAGGTCCGCCAGCTACCATCAGCCCGCCTACCTCACCAGATGGGCAGCGAACGCACGAGAGGCGGAAGGAACAAGTGACACAAGAAGTTCGCGTGTGGATCGACCCTTCGTGCCCGTGGTGCTGGCAAACCGCCAAGTGGCTCTTCGATCTACGCGAGGCCGGCGTACTCACGTTGACGTGGTCGATCTACTCCTTGGAGTTGAACGCGTCGTCGGATAACGCGCCGTTCTGGGAGTCGGCTGCGCTGTATGGCGAGTCACTCGTCGCACTCGCACTCGCTCGGAGAGAGAGCCTGGATTCGTTCGAGCGGCTCTATCGGGCGCTCGGCGCCCGCTTGCACGACCAGCGCACTGAGATGTCGGAGCAACTCCTGCGCGAGGCAGCGGACGACGCCGGTCTGCATGGGCTCGTGGAACGAGCCCTCGACATGCCAGAGCTGGCGACAGAGATCACCGACGAGTACTTCACTTCTCGTGACGCGTCCGTGTTCGGTGTGCCGACCGTCAAGATCGGTACCGACAAGATCCTGTACGGCCCCGTCATGGCGACCCCACCCCAAGGGGACGACGCCATTCTGCTATGGGAGCAGATTCAGGGCCTCAGCCGGCGCCCCGCCTTCTTCGAACTGAAGCGATGGCCGCGCGACCTCCGACCAGGGCAGCACCCACCGACCTGACGGATGTGTCCGAGACCGGCCCGGGGTAGGCTCGGCAGGAGGGAGGCTAGATGCACCGTCGTGATGTCTGGGGCGATGACCCCGAAGAGCGTGAGGCAGAAGCGTTCGTCGAAGGATTGCCGGACGATGCCCTCACGCCGGCGCACCGGTGGCACCACCACTCAGTCTTCGTGCCGTTCAAGGTGGTCGGGGCATTTATCTCGCGGAACGCCAAACGCGTTGCCGTAACGGTGCTGGGGCTGGTGGTGGTGCTCGCCGGGATCCTGATGCTCGTGCTCCCTGGGCCGGGCATGGTCACGATCATCGCGGGGCTCGCGATCCTCGCGACCGAATACGTATGGGCGGAGCGACTCCTCGCCGTTGCGAAGGTGCGGGCGGCACGCGCCAAGGATGCGGCCATGGATCGAGTTCGGGGCCGTTCGGGTCGGTGACCGAACTCACTCCGTCGGCGTGCTGATGCCGTTGGTGCTACCCACGTCTCACGATCGCCACTCGGAGTACGCCACGTCATCGGCGACGGCGCTAAGCACATGCTCGACGTAGTCGACCGTCGGGCTCGGGAGTGCATCGACCGGATGCCATTCCATCGCTCGGCTTTTCTCCGGCTCCCGGTTCTCCGGGTCGCCGTCCATGCCGCTCGCGTCGAAGAAGGCGCCCACCCAGGGCCACACATCCCCCGGGGCCGGGTCGCGATGCAAGAGGTGCACGAGTCGCAGGCTGGCGGGGTCGGCGTCCAGACCCGTCTCCTCCCGGAGTTCGCGAACAGCGGCTCCTAGGTAGGGCTCTCCCACTTCGACCTTGCCGGCGGGCGGGCCCACTCGCCGTCCTTGTACCCGGTGCCCTCCCGGAGGAGGAGCAGGATCAGATCCCCTCGACGGACGAGGACGTAGACGTCGCGGATCGCGGAGGGCTCGATCCTCACCAACCTCCCTTCGACCGGGTACCGACATCATCGTGCCGCGGCTTGCCGGATAGGTCGCCTCCGCCGAGACTGGACATATGAGCGGTCGAGGCCAGATCCGGATCGGCACGTCTTCCTGGACGGATCCCACGTTGGTCAAGGACGGTGGGTTCTACCCACCCGGCACGAAGTCCGCGGAAGCCAGACTGAAGTTCTACGCGACGAAGTTCCCGCTGGTCGAGGTCGACTCCACCTATTACTACCCCCCGTCCGAACGGAATTCCGTGCTGTGGATCGAACGCACTCCCGCCGACTTCACCTTCAACATCAAGGCGTACTCCCTGCTCACCAACCATCCGACCAGACCCGATTCGCTCTACGGCGACGTCAAGGCCGAACTCGGACCAGACATCCTGGGCAAGCGCTTCTGTTACCGGGAGAACCTGCCGGATCCGTTGGTCGAGCAGGTATGGCAGCGCTTCCGCGACGCGCTCATGCCGCTCCATTCGGCGGGCAAACTGGGTGCGGTCCTGTTCCAATTCCCACAATGGTTCACCATCAGCCGGGCGAACAAGTCCTACATCCAGGAATGCGCCGAACACCTTCCCGACTATCGCGTCGCGGTCGAGTTCCGCCACGAGAGCTGGCTCCGCGAGGACAACCAGGAGGAGACGCTCGGACTCCTGGAGAAGCTGAACCTTCCGTTCGTGTGCGTGGATATGCCGCAGGGGTTCACGTCGAGCGTCCCACCGGTTGCAGCGGCCACCGCGGAGGATCTGGCGATGATCCGGTTCCACGGCCGGAACAATGCCGCGTGGAACGTGAAGAGCGACACCGCGAGCGAACGGTTCAAGTACGACTATCCCGCCGAAGAACTGCACGGATGGGTCCCGAAGATCGAGGAACTCTCGACACAATCTCGCGAGACCCACGTGCTGATGAACAACTGCTATCGTGACTTCGCTGTTCGGAACGCCCGGGAACTCAGCGACATGCTGGCGTCCGACGGTGCGCCGGTGTTCGCGCCGATCTCCGAAGGTCTGCCGGGCGTCTGATCCTCACGTCACGTTGAAGACGCCGTGCATCGAGGGGTGCACCGTGCAGATGAATACGTACTTGCCCAGCCGCTGTCCCAGGATGTGATACGTCGTCTGCCCGCCGGTCAGGACGCTCCCCTTGTACCGCAGGCCCTGCTCCGGATGCGAGCACTTGGTCGCATCGCCCGCGCTGGCCGCCTCGACGAAACAGGAACCGCGGCTGTAGATAGCGACGCTGTGGGATTGTCCGGGATCGTTGTTCGTGAGGGTGAGGAATGTCTCGTGATGAGCCGGCACCGCGATGCACTTCCGATCGAACTTCAACCCGGCGGCGACCAAGGCCTGCTGGGAGGAGGGGTCACATCCCGCCGCGGGCGGACCCGGGGCCGTGCTCGCCGGAGGCGTGGGCGCACTCGTGGCGGTCGGCGTCCCGCCACCGCCACAGGCTGTGGCCAGGAGGATCAGCGTCACAGGCCCCACCGCGGTCGTCAGTCTGATCCGCATTCGGTGCCAGTATGGAAGACAAAAGGCCGGGTAGGCTCGAAGCATGTTCGGTTCGCGTACGAAATGGAGGATCGGGAGCATCGGGGGCGTCCCGATCTACATCGAGCCGCTCTGGTTGCTCGTGCTCGTGCTCGTCACCTCGAGTCGGTACGCGGTGTTCCAGCAGCTCGAGCCGAGGAACGCGCTCTGGCTCGCCATCCTGTTCACGGCGCTCTTCTTCGGAGCGGTGTTCATCCACGAGTTGGCCCACGCGTGGGTCTCGAAGCTGCTGCATATCCCGGTGCGTGGGATCACGATGGTGTTCTTCGGCGGGGCCACCGAGACAAGGGCGAACGCCAAAGGTCCGGCCGCCGAGTTCTTGGTGTCGGCGGCGGGGCCCGCCAGCACGTTGCTGATGAGCGGGTTGTTCTGGCTGATCGCACGCTCTCTCCACGGCGCCACGCAGGATGTCGTGGAGCAACTCGCTGGCCTCAACCTCCTGTTCGCGATCTTCAACGCGGTCCCGGCGGTGCCGTTGGACGGTGGCCGGATGTTGACGGCGGCCGTGTGGGGCGTGACCGGCGATCGCCGAACCGGGCAGCGCGCGGCCGGCTACGTCGGGATGGTCGCGGGGATCGGGGTTGGGCTGCTCGGTTACCAGCAATTCACCAATGGAGACGTATACGGCTTCGCTCTCTTCCTCTTCTTGGTGGCGTTTATCCTCATAACCACCGGAAGGAGCACCGAACCTCGCGTGCGGGCACAGGAGCAGCTTGCCCAGGGAACGGCGGCCGACGCGATGCGGGCACCGCCCGCCGCGATCCCGGCGTCGATGACGCTCCAGGACGCGTTGGACCGCCACCTCCGTGATGCGCCGCAGGATTCGTTCCCGGTCACCGATCAAGGGAAGGTCATCGGCACAGTTTCCGTCCGCACCGCGCGGAAGGTCGGCGGACGGGATCCCTTCCGGCCCGTGCGGGACGGTATGGCCCCGTTGGACCTCACGCCGGTGTTCCGAACCGACGAGCGCCTCGATCGGGTCGCCGAATGGATGAATGGGTTGCAGGGACTAGTGCTCCAGGACGGTGCGCTCGTCGGAGCGATCGGACCCGAAGACATCAGCCGCTGGTATCAACGCACCATCCTCGGCGGAGCGGATGCCGGCGTGAGCGCCGGCGGGATCCCCCCGCGCCCCGACCTCTAGGGGCCGGGCCGGACGCGAAGGTGTCGGTACCTCCGAGTAGCATCCTTGCCGTGAACCCCTCGTTCAGCCCCGATCCTCAGCAGCGCGCCATCCTCGAACACGAACGCGGCGCCGTGCTCGTGACCGGCGGCGCCGGAACGGGCAAGACCACGGCGCTCTGCGAACGGCTCGCCGCGCTGATCGAGCGCGGCGCCGACCCCGAGCGCGTCGCGTTGGTCGTCGGGTCCCGGCGCGCTCGCGACCAGGCCATGGCGCTGCTGTTGGAACGCCTCCAGGGTTCGTTGCCCACCCTG
>JAXDJY010000322.1:0-3557 GCA_034667445.1 Actinomycetota bacterium
CTCGAGGTCGCGGGTGAAGCCGCCAATGGTGCGGAGGCCGTGGATCGGGCTCGTCGGCTGGTCCCAGACGTCGTTCTGATGGACATTCGAATGCCGGTCCTCGACGGGATCTCGGCTACCGCCCGCATCGTGGCAGCGCAGGACAATCGGGTTCGGGTCCTGGTGCTAACGACGTTCGGGACCGAGGAATACGTCGCGGATGCATTGCGGGCCGGCGCCAGCGGGTTCCTGCTCAAGGACGCACCACCCGATCGACTGCTCGAGGCCATCCGGGTGGTGGCGCGTGGCGACGCACTGCTCGACCCCGCCGTGACCAGGGGCGTCATCGCTTCGGCAACGCGGCGCCACGGGACGAAGGCCGCCTCAACCCAACGCCTACGACAACTCACGCGGCGTGAAACCGAGACCTTGAGCCTCCTTGCCCAGGGTCTCTCCAACGCCGAAATCGCCGCAGACCTTGTCGTCAGCGAGACCACCGTCAAGACACACGTCGGTCACCTCTTCACCAAGCTCGGGCTACGAGACCGCGTGCACGCGGTGATCTTCGCCTACGAGAGCGGGATCGCCGGACCGGGCAGCGATACCTTCGGGTAGCGCGACGGACGGTGGTTCGCCAGCCCTGAAGCTACCTCTCAGAGCCGCCGATCAACCCGTGCCCGACGCACCGCCGGCCGAACTGTTGAGTGCCGCTGCTGCGATTTCCGTTCCTTCCTGGCGGTGTTGGGAGCATTGGCAATGCAGACACTTACTGGACCCGCGATCCGGCAGACCGGGACGGCATGCGCTCAACGTGTGAGCACCGAGGACCGTTCATCAGATCGATTTGATAGCCGCTGGTCTTCTCGATGGAAAAGGAGGGGACAGATGGATCGACTGGAGCTACTGGATGCCGGCATTCATGCATCGCCCGACTATCTGCACGATGCGGAGATCGATGTCGATCGCCTCGTCGACGAGTACATGCACAGCGTGGACAACCGACCGCTGTGGCATCTGGTCCAGGACGTTCAGGTCGGGCCCACATGTACGCGAACGTCATCGAGCAGCTCAAGTCGGGTCGTGAGCCGAAGGAGATCAAGGCGCACTTCACGGACCTGAGGGCTGTGTCGGACGAGCTACCGAATCCCGCAGGCGAGCGCATGCTGCGGTTCTGCCTCAACAAGCTCAGTGGCTACCGCGAGTGCTGGTGGCTCTAGCCACCCGCCACGGACGGCAGCTGCTGAGCGAGATGGGAGGGAACGGGCTGACGGCCGGTCTGACGCTGTCCTTGGGACTGCGGCCGAGCCTCGAGCTGCAGATCCTGTACAGCCCAGCGCCGTGAGGTCGGTCCGCGGCAGGACCGGAGGTCAGGGAATTCCGTGGCGCGTCATTCTGGGTGGTATGAGCTACCTCGCCGGTCAGGCGACTCGGAAGGCGTCCTCAGCTTGTCGGTCAGCTTCTCGGGGACGGGCATCGGCCCTGACCTGCAGGCTTGGTGGAGCTGAGGGGATTCGAACCCCTGACCTTCTCATTGCGAACGAGACGCGCTACCAACTGCGCCACAGCCCCGAGCGCCGGGAACCGGCGCGAGGAGTCAAGATATCACCCGGACGGACGCGGTTAGGAGCCGACCGCGTGCTGCTCCTCGGTGGTCGCCGTGGCCGTCGCGTCGGCGGCTTTCTGCACGAGCTTGGTATCGGCGTCGGTGCGGCCGGACGTCCAGGTTCCGGGCTCGCCGAGATCGATCGTCCGGACGGTGCGCTTGGCCTTCGGCTTCCCGACGTACGTCGGAAGCGTCACCGGCAGCGGGTCCCAGAGGGAGCCGCCGTCCTCGGTGGGGACGGAGACCGCGTCGACGACGGCGGGGATGGACATGGTGTCCTCGAAGGGCGAGAACTCCTCGAAGCCCTGCTCGTTGCGCACCGCCGCGACGATCTCGGCGGGCGTGCCGTGTGGGACGTCGATCCGGGCCGCCCGACGCGGCGAGAGCGCCCCCTCGTCACGCTCGTCGCTCAGCTCGGCGAGCTCGCGGTCCCACGATGCCGTCTTGTCGCGGCGTACCTGGGTGCGGCAGAGGACGAGGTAGAGGACCGTGAGGCCGGTCGGGATCGCGAGCGACCAGCGCGGGACGATCACGAACCAGACAAGGGCGCCGACCACGAGGTCGGAGAACAGCAGGAACGACAGGATCCGTCGGCGGCGGCGCGCCGCCGCCTTCGCGGCGGCTCGACGCGCCGGGTTAAGGACCGGGCGGGCGACCGGTGCCCCGGCGTCCGAAAGCCCGGCGCCCGAAGACCCAGCGTCCGAGACCCGGGCGGTTGCGGATCGCGCGGAGGTCGCGGACGGCACAAGCACGCGTGGGTTGCTTGCCGTGCGCTGCGGAGTCACCACGAGCCTCGCGTCGCGTCGGTTGACCGGTTCACGTCGCGCAAGCACCCGCATGGCATTGGAGAACCGGTCGACGGACCTGGTCCTGGCCACCTCGTCATGATGCTTGAGGGCCTTGGGAATCAGGTAGCCGGCCCACGTCACCGCGAGAATTACGAAGATGATTCCTGACAAGTCCACGATCAGACGATATGAGCGCCGAACCACCCCGCTCCGCAAGTAAAGCGGTGTGTCGCAAGCAAACTAGTGTGACTGGTGTTAATCAGCCGTCGACATCACCCGGAAGGCTTCGGAAACGTCGAAGCATCCCGCCCGAGCACTCCTCCGCCGTGATCGCGTACAGCTTGTGGTCGCGCCAGTCACCGTCGATGTGCAGGTAGCCCGGCGCGAAGCCGATCTCGCGGAAGCCGAGCTTCTCGACGACCCGCAGGCTTGCTGTGTTCTCGGGACGGATCGCCACCTCGATGCGATGCAGCCGCATCTCGAGCATGCAGTAGTCCACGGCCAGCGCGACAGCGGTAGGGATAATCCCCTTGCCTGCATGCCGTTGGTCGATCCAGTAGCCGACCTGACCCCAACGGGCCGAACCGCCGACGATGTTCGTCACCGTGAGCTGACCGACGAACGCCCCGTCCCAAGTCACTGCGAACGGCAACGCCCGCCGCTCACGGGCCTGCTTGCGCAGGTCGCGCACCAGAGCTCGGAAGTTCCGCGGCGCGGACAGGTCCCCGGCGGGCACGGTGGCCTCCCAGGGTCGGAGCCACTCGACGTTGCGACGGCGCACCTCCCGCCAGTCATGCGCATCGCTCAGTGCGAGCGGCCGCAGCGCCACCTGCCCGGCTCGCAGCTCGACGCGCCAGGTGCCGGTCAGTGGTCGCTCCCCACGATCTGTTCGACGGCGTGCCGCAGCAGGGGTACGACGACGCTGAGGCCGTCCTTCACGCCGCCTCGCGAGCCAGGAAGGTTCACCACGAGGGCCTGACCGCAGACCCCTGCGACGCCGCGCGAGAGCGCCGCCGTCGGCACGCCCTTCGCGATGCCCTCCGCGCGGATCGCCTCTGCGATGCCGGGGACCTCCCGATCGAGCATCGGTCGCGTCGCCTCCGGCGTCAGGTCGGTCGGCGTCAGACCGGTGCCGCCTGTCGTGAGGACGACGCGGGCACCACCGTCGACAGCCGACCGGATCGCTT
>JAXDJY010000323.1:0-6761 GCA_034667445.1 Actinomycetota bacterium
CCGGATCGTCCCGAGGTGGCGGCGGCGCTCGCGGACTTCGCGACGGATCTGAAGGCCGATCTCGCCGCGATCAAGGCGTGGGAGAGCGGGTTGTTCCAAGGCGTCGACCTGCGCCCGATCTTGGGCCATGCGCGGATGCCCACGCTGGTGATCGCCGGGGAGTTGGACCTGATCTGCGGCCCCGCGCAGGCTCGTCCCACCGCGGCCGCATCGCCGAACGCCACCCTCGTCCTCATCCCGGATTGTGGACATATGCAGACCGCGGAAGCCCCCGATCTGTTCCGTGAAACCGTGACGGCCTGGCTCGGCACCCACTGATGAGGGAGACGACAAAACCCAGCCCAACATGAACGAACCGGACCCCGTCCTCGGGGCCCGGTTCGTTCTTCACTACATCTCGCAAACGCGTCGGTCCTCTGACGAGGTTTCGTCCGGTCGACCATCCGGAGCCTGCGAGTTCGGTGAACTGGTTGGATTCTGCCGGTCACCCGGCGCGCGGGCGGGGAGGTGCCCCGGCCCGCGAGGGACGGCTCAGCAGCCAGTCACCTCGAGGGTCTCATGCGATGTATGCAGGCGGACCACCTCCTTCCTCTCGTGTCCGGAATGCTCCCAAAGACGGGCGCGAAAGGCAAGGACGTGCCGGGTTCCCGTAGGCGCCGTGATCGGATCTGCTGAACAACCGCGTATCACGCTGTAGGCGTACGATCGCTGCTCCTGCGGTCACGGCGCCGAGTCGAGGGGGGATCGGGATGCAGCATCTACGTATCGGGCTCTACATGCTCACGGGGGGGACGGCCGATCAGGTGATCGAGCGCGTTCGGTCGGAGGGCGGTATGGCGGAGGTCTTCCAGCAACAGCCCGGGTTCGTCGCCTACGGCGTCGGCGTAACCGACGACGAGTTCCTCATCTCCATGTCGATATGGGACTCGGCTGCCCAGGCCGACGCCGCCACCCAGACCGCAGCCGAGTGGGTGGAGGAACATCTGCAGGACCGGGTCGAGCTCCAGGACGACTTCGTGGCGGATCTCGCGTTCCTCGTGCAGGCGGGGGCAGGGATCGGCTGAACTATGTGGCGCGCATGCGGTTGTTGCGCGCTTCGTGTTCCAGTTCGGCGAGACCGAGTGCCTCCAGGAGCGGTGGGACGTACATCCCGAAGCGTCCCCTTAGGCCCTTCTTGGTTCCGTACCACCCACTGACCGGGTTCTTCGGTGAACGCCCCCACGCCTCGACAGTGCCCTCCTTCGCCGGCTTCTGTTCGTCGGCAGCACCGAGTGGCATCCAGTCGCCGTGCTGTTGCAGCATCGTGTGGAGATCCTCGATACAGCGGAGTTGGTACCCCAGACGGGTCTTGCCCACTTGACAGACCAGCGCCCAACTCCTCCTTCTCCTCGCGGCGTCATCAGCCGCGGCCAATCTATCCTTAGCGGATGTCCTCCACACTCCGGGATCGCTACACGGTGAGGCCGGCGAACGACGGGGATCTCGATGCCGTCGTCCGGCTGGTCGCCGACTCGGACGCGGCGTGCGGTCTCCCGGCCGATCCCCCGCAGGACTTCCTCACCTGGATCTGGCACCTTGCCGCGACGCAGATGCATCGCGACACGAAGGTCGTGATGCACGAGGGAGCGATAGCTGCCTACGGGCACGCGGTATGGAGAGTGGCAGAGGGTGGTCCGCTCGATCTGTACGCGCGGGTGCACCCGGACCATCTCGGTGAGGGTGTCGGCGCCTGGTTCGTCGCGTGGGCGGAGGCGCTGGCGGAAGAACGGGGAGCGGAGGGCATACGGGTGGAGGTGGCCGACCGCGACGAGGCTGCGCACGAGCTCCTGCGCTCGCGGGGGTACGTTCAGGTCCGCACCTCGTTCACCATGCTGAAGGGCCTCGGACCCGACGAGATCGCCGCACCGGCTCCCCCCGGCATCGCCATCCGGGGCTACGAGGACGAGGATGAACGAGTGCTCTACGAGGTGGACCAGGCGTCATTCGCCGGTCACTGGGGCTTCCGGCCGACGTCCTTCGAGAACTTCAATGAGATGCTCCACGGCGAGGACTGGGATCCGACCCTGGTCTTCTTCGCCGAGGAGGGCGGGGTCGTCGTCGGTTTCACGGTCTCGTTCTCATTCGCCGAGGGCGGATATGTAGCGATGCTGGGTGTCCTGGAGGCGTGGCGCGGGCGGGGGATCGCGAAGGCGCTCCTGCGCCGAGCCTTCGATGAATTGGCGAACCGAGGTCAGCACGAAGTGAAGCTTGGTGTGGACGCATCCAACCCCCACGGTGCCGTCGCGCTGTATAAGGGCGTCGGGATGACCGTCTTCCGCAGGTACGACTCATTCGACCTCAGCACGCCTGAGGCTCGCAACTCGCCCGGGCCCGGCGCCTAGCCGCGCGGTTTGGCCGAGCCGCCCGTGATGTCGATCATGAACCGGTCGACCTCTTCGAACGCTCGCCCGATGCGGCGGAGCGGGCCGAGTTCCTTGGGCGAGGGTTGCGGCCCGTACTCGTCGTCGTCTTCATGCTGGCGCTGCCAGAAGCGCACACGTTCGCTCCCAGACGGTGCGGCAGCTGCGGTCGCTCCATCCGCTGCGGCGCTCGCGCGGACGGCTCCGACTAGATCATCGCCGGCGATCCCCTGCGCGGCGAGATCACGCGGCGCACCTACGCGGACGATCACCCCGTGGTCGAAGGACATGTCGCTCGCTCGAGCCTGCAGATCACGGAACGCCGCGTCCTCCAGTTCCACGCACTCCACGTCCCCAACCAGGGTCCGGCACACGCGTCGGTGAGGCTCCCCGTCGCGAGATGTCGGCACGACCCCCAGTGGTGTGAGCAGGCCGCTCAGCCGCGCGGGAACATCGTCGTCCCGGCGCACTCGGATCTCGACTGAAGTCGGCATCGTCCGGCCATCCCGCGCCATCAACGCCAGATCTCCCACGAGCACGAACTCGACCCCTGCCGCGCGTAGCGCGGCCATGATCCTGACCGGAGCGAAGCGCTCCTCACCCATGACTGCCCCCTCCCGTAGCGGTATTCCCCTTGGCCCTTGTATCGGCGAGCGGGTGTCCGATCCTTGAACAGCGATCTGGGCGGTTGACCCGGTAGCACGACTCCTTCAGGCGTTGCGCGTCGGAGGATGTTGGGCATATGGTCCGGGTGAGATCCATTCCCCCCTTGAGTGTCGAAGGAGGCTGGAAGGATGAGCTTCTCGGTGGAGGGCGACTATTTCGAGACCTGCAACTGCACGGTCAGCTGCCCCTGTATCTGGCTGCGGCCCGCCGACAACGAGAACTGCGACGTCATGTTGGCGTGGCACGTGAAGAACGGCAACAAGGATGGTGTCGACCTAGCGGGGATGAGCTCGGTGATGGTGGTGCACTCGCCGAAGCAGATGACCGATGGGAACTGGAAGGTGGCGCTCTACACCGACGATCGTGCGACGCCGGAGCAATCCGAGGCGCTCGGTGCCGTCTTCTCTGGCGCCGCCGGCGGACACCTCGCCGGGTTGGCACCCCTCATCGGTGAGGTCGCAGGGGTGGCTCCTGCGGCCATCTCCTTCGACCGTTCCGGCGGATCGCTCCGCGCCGAGATCCCCGGCACGCTGTCGATGTCCTCCGAGGAGCAGAAGGGGATGGACGGCGCTACCGCTCCCGTGATCTCGAATCCGATGTTGGGTGCACTCGCGCAGCCCGTTTCCCAGGCGAAAGCAGGCGACGTCAGTTACCACGGGCACTGGGACATCGAGTATTCGGGCACGAACAGTTTCGTCTCCGACTTCAAGTACGAGGGCTGAAACGGACACGGCGCGAACGCCGTCGGCGGGCCTCTCACCCCGGCAGATCCTGCCGTGGTGGGTCGGGCTCTGCCTCCTTGCAGGACTCGCGTGGATCGTTACCGTCGTTCGCGCCGGCCGGATGGGTGTCGGTCCGGGAACGATGGGCCTCTCGCTCTTCGCGTTCGAGTGGCTCTGGGTCGTGATGATGGCGGCCATGATGTTCCCATCGGTCGCCCCGATGGTTTCCGTGTGGATCAGGTCGGTGTCCACGCGGCCTACCCAGTTAGAACGCCTGGTCGGTGTCGCGGAGTTCCTCTCCGGCTACCTGTTGGCCTGGGCGGCATTCGGGCTCGCGGCGTTCGCGGCGTTGCTGCTTGCCGGGCACCTGATCGACGGCGCACCCACGGCCGGCCGGTGGCTCGGCGCGGGGGTCTTCGGGGTCGCGGGGATCTATCAACTGACGCCGCTCAAGGAAGCGTGCCTACGGCACTGCCGCTCGCCGGTCGGGTCGCTCTTCCACTACGCGAGCTTCAGCGGTCCGTTGCGCGACCTGCGCGTTGGACTTCACCACGGCGCGTACTGCGTCGGGTGCTGCTGGGGGCTGATGATCGTTCTCGTTGCCGTCGGAACGATGAACATCGCCGTCATGGCCGGGCTCGCCGTTGTGATCTTGGTCGAGAAGGTATGGGCGCACGGCCCAGTGTTCGCCCAGGTGGTCGGGATTGCCTTGCTCGCGGCGGCCGTGGTGGTGCCATGGGCACCGTGGCTGCTGCCCGCGCTGCGCGCGCCGAGCATGTCGACGATGTAGGTGACCGGACGAAACCCGATTGGCGCTCCGGCCATATATCTGGCAACGTCTCGCCGAGAGGTTCGGCGGACGACCGAACCGGAAGGGGACCGCATCATGCCCATGTTCATGGACGTACACGAGCAGTTGCCCGAGGGCGCAGGGTTCGACGACGTTGTCGGCGCCCACGCGGCTGATCTCAAGACGCAAGAGGCCCACGGCGTCAGTTACAAGAAGTACTGGGTCGACGAGGGCTCGGGCAAGGTGTTCTGCCTGGTAGAGGCCCCGAACGCCGAGGCCGCCATCGCCGTGCACCGCGAGGCACACGGCCTGGTGGCCGATCACATCTACGAGGTTCGCGAAGGCACGTAGTTCGCGGCGAGGGCCCATCCCGCGTCCGGGCGGTTCACAACTCATCGCCGTTGGTGACCGGAAGCCGGCCGATCACGGTCGTGCCGGCTCCCGGGGCCGACTCGATCTTGAGCGCGCCCCCGAGTGCAGCGAGGCGATCGACCATCCCCTGTACGCCGGTTCCGTAGCCGGTCACGTCCGGGTCGAACCCGCGGCCGTCGTCCGACACCTCGAACAGAAGATCGCGGTCGTCGCGGCGGAGGCGAACTGTCGCCGCGCCTGCATCCGCGTACTTCGCGATGTTCTGGAGCGCCTCGAGTGCACAGAAATAGATCGCGGCTTCGGCGTCCTGCGGCATGCGATCGATGTGATCGGCCTCCACCGTGACAGCAACCGGTGACTTCCGGGCCTGTGCCGTCAGCGCGGCCACCAGACCCTGGTCGGCTAGGAGCGGAGGATATATCCCGCGCGCAAGGTCGCGGAGATCCTCGAGCGCGTCCTGCAGTCCCCTCTGCACCTGCCGGAGGATCTCTCGGCCTTTCTCCGGGTCGGTCCCGGTGAGGTTCTCGGCGAGGCGAGCTTGTACCGCGAGCGCGACCAACTGCTGCTGGGCGCCGTCGTGGATGTTGCGCTCGATCCGACGGCGCTCGCCGTCCTGCGCCGTGACCAGCCGTTGGCGCGAGGCGCGCAGCTCCTCCAGGTTCGCTCGCAGTTCCTCCGTCAGGCGCACGTTCCGAAGGACGAGTCCCGCCTGGGCAGCAAGGTCGTTGACAAGCTTGTCCTCGGATGCGGTCAGCGGTTCGTTCGGCGGCTTGGTCACCGTGAGCGCGCCGAGGAGTTCGTCCAGATGGCGAACCGCGATGACCTTCGATGTCTCGTCGATCTCAGGCAGCTGCCCACCCGAGATGGGGATTGGCATTGGAGGCGAAACCGGGGAGCCCCACGTCGCCGAGGGGCGGAGTTCGTCGCCGACGCGCAACCACACGGACGCCCAGCGCGCGCCCGTTCCTTCGCCGAGGAGGATCGCCATCCGCGGGAGTACGTTCTCCACGGAATAGGTGCCGGCCATCCGCTCGGAGAACTCCGAGAGGACCTCGTAGGGCGATGCGCGCTTGCCGTAGACGAGCCGGTTCGCGAATCGCTTGGCCCGTTCGCGAACGGGGTTGAAAGCGACGGCGATCGTCGCTGCGGCGAACACCGTGAGTGCCTGGTTGCGCCGGGAGCCGATCACGGTGCCGATGCCGATCACCACCGCCAGGTAGACGGCCGTGAAGAACGCGGCGAGCAACCCGTAGACGAGCGCCTTGCTGATGACGACGTCAAGGTCGTAGAGGCCGTGCTTGAGGATGGCGATGCCGCAGCTGACCGGTATGGCGACGCCGAACCCGAGGAGGATCACCAGGTCGAACACACCGTTCGGCGGGTTGAGCCCGATCACGTAGGAAACGAGCAGAGAGACAAGCCCGATCGCCGTCAGCGTGGCAGCGAACGACAGCCACCGAAGCTGCTGGCGGAGCTCGCCCGAGGAGCGGCGGGTCCGAAGGACGGTGCCCACCATCGCGGTCAGGATCACCGAGATCGCGACAAGCCAGATCAACCCTGCGGCCCCGTTGTTCATATCCACCACCGCGGCGGAACCAACCGGGTTCCGCATGGACGGGGATCCCGTGAGCTGGATCGAGGTTTGGAGCAGAAGGAAGACGAAACCCGCGGGAACGAGGATGGCGGCCATCCACGCGAGCCATCGCCAACGCCGCGATTGGAGGTGCCCATCGGGGAACAGCAGGAAAAAGAACGTTGCGAGCCCCGCCGGGAACACGAGCCACCCGAGGGGATCGTGCGTCCACGCGACCC
>JAXDJY010000324.1:0-3455 GCA_034667445.1 Actinomycetota bacterium
GCCGCGACCGATTCGGACGCGACGCTCGCTCCGTCGGCACCGCCGGTTACCGGCGACGCCAAGTCGATGTCGGACAAGAGCACCAGGAATTCGTCGCCACCCGAGCGCGCAACCAGGTCGGTGTCCCTGGTCGCCTCTCGCAACCGCTCGGAGAGTTCGGCAAGGAGCGTGTCGCCCGAGCCATGTCCGAATGAATCATTGATGAGCTTGAAGTTGTCCAGGTCAAGGGCGATGACGGCCGCGCCGCGCTCCGTCCGGCGTGCGCGAGCCAGCGCGAGGTCGAGCATCTCGTCGAACATCGCTCTGTTGGCGAGACCGGTGAGCTTGTCGTGGAACGCGAGGAAGGAGATCTCTGCCTCGGCAGCCTTGCGGTCGGTGATGTCGAGCATCACGCCTTGGATGTAGCGTGGCCGGCCGTCGGCGTCGGTCATAACGGTCGCGCTGTCGCTGAACCACACGACCTTGCCGTCCCGGGCGATCAGGCGGTATTCGAACGTGAATGGCTTCCCGGACGCGGCTCCTTCTCTGTAGGCCTTCATCGCGGCGTCGTGGTCATCCGGGTGCAAGACGGTGGCCCAGAGGTCGGGGTCTTCGCAGTATTCCTCAGGCGTGATCCCAAGCAGGCTTTCGATCTGTGGGCTCACGTAGGCGGTGGCCATCTGCTGCCCGGCGAGGTCGATGTAGACGATGGCCGGCAGGTGATCGATCAGGCCGCGATAACGGGACTCAAGGTCGTGGAGTCGTTCCTCCAAAGCATCGCGATCAAGGTCGGCCGTGATGCCGCCGGACATGAAGAACTGCTCAGGTGTTTGCGGCGACAACTCTGCTTCGGGCACGGGCGGGTACCTGCCTCTATATAGGTCTTGTGTACTACATCGGCGTTTGGGTGCGGTTCCTTAACGGGTGACGCAGTGATGGGCCGCCGGGATGGTGTCCCGACGGCTCGGATGCGCGCGCTATGGCTCCCGGTAGAGGGTCAGCACCCTGATTCGTCGGGAAGCAACGGGCGGAACGACAGCCCGAATGTCTGACCGCCGCTCTTCCACGGCGTGAGCTGGTTCGCTTTGTCGATCAAGGGCAGCACGGACGTGAGGTCCTGGCCCGTGACGGTTCCGCACCGGGACGGCTGTCCGGCGGCGATGTTCAAGGATCCGTTGGAGACGGCACCCTTCATAGCGTCGCCGAAGTCCGCCAAGGAGGTATCGAGGGGCCACTCGGTCGACGGCTCGGTGAGGCTGGGATCGGCGTGATAGTCGCCGACGAACACTCGGACGCCGGTGGGGACGTATGGGGCAGGTTGCGCTGCCGACCCGCTCGGCAGCCAGGTCAGGTCCCCGACCTTGTTCGAGAAGTCCTGGGCTTTCGTTCGTGCGTCGAATTCCTGCTGATCCATGTGTTCAGGCTTCTTCAGGCCTTGGTCGCCGAGTGCGTAGAAGTTGAACGTGTGTGTCTGTCCGTCCGCGACCACGGTGATGGTCGTCGTGGAGGCGTCGGCGATCCCCACGCTGCCCATGTTCGTGTAGTCGTGGTTCCCGTTCAGCAACCCGTCGGTTCGCGCGAGGGCGAGGATCGCATCGACGGCATCCGGGGTGAGCTGTTGAGAGAAGAGTGGCGCGATAGCCGGGCCCGGATAGATCTCGGGAACGGCGCCGGGCGTGATGGCGATGCCGTTGCCCATCAGGGAGAATTGCGGGACCTGGGTCATGGTGAACGTCGGGGCGATGAACCCACCCCCGCTGGAGATCCGCACCACGAGTTGGTCCGCGCCGGTGGGAAGGGACGGGCCCGAACCGCCGCCCGCCGCTCCGGTGCCCGGTGCGGAGTTCGCACAGGCGGCACCGAGGAGACCGAGGCTCAGCAGTGCCGCCAGGGCCGTTCGTTTCATCGGGTTCCTCCTATCCGCGGGAGGCGCCGGAGCGCCGGGTACCGCGGTCAGACGCACGGATGACCCTCGCGGGTTCCCACTTCAGCTGCTCGTCGCGAGTTTTGCCTGGAGTCCCATCAGCAACAGCTCCAGCCCGAATTCGAACTGCTCATCCGCATCGCTCTTGCACATCTCGGGGAACACCGACGCGACGGAGGGGAGCCGATCGAGATCTGGGATCAGGTCCAGCGCGTCCGGCATGGCCGTCCCGTTCGCCGGGCCGCCGAACGTCTGCCGGGTCTCCATCAGAACGAATCCGAAGATGTAGCCGCCGAACGTATGGAACGCGTTGGCGGCGTCGTGCGGGGTCAGGCCGGCGCGTATCAGCGGCTCGAGCGCGCACTCCATGCAATCCATAGCGGCTAGTGAGGTCATCGGTTTCGAGTGTTCGGCGAGGAGCTGGATCATGGATGGGTGGGCTTTGAGGAGCCGACGCCACTCGTGTCCCGCCTCGCGTGCCGCGTCGAGCCAGTTGTCGCGATGGGTCGGTGGACGGAACCCTTCCATGACGAGTTCCGTGATCCCGTCCAGCAGGTCTTCCTTGTCGCGCACGTGGTTATACAGGGACATGGCCTCGACCCCGAGTTCGCGGGCAACGGCCCGCATCGTGACCGCTTCGAGTCCCTGGGAGTCCATGAGAGCAAGGGCCGCTTCGAGCACGCGCCTGCGGGTGAGCTTGGTCCGAATGGGTGGGTTAGGCTGCGCTTTCAACGTCATCGAACGCTCCGGTTGACACGCTTACGGTGTACATATATTGTCCGTACACCGTAAGCATACACCGTACGTCAATCTTGCCGGCGCACCCGGCGATCGAAGGGGGAATCCGGGGATGAAACTCAATCCCGAAACGCTTGCCCGAGCGAGCAGCCGCCATCCCGTGCGGACCATCGTGATCTGGCTGGTGGTCCTGGTGGCCGCCTTCGCGAGTCTGTCGACCTTGCTGTCTCCGGCGCTCACCACCACCTTCAGCTTCACCAGCAGTCCCGAGGCGATCCGCGCCAAGAACGTCTTGGACGAGCGAAAGCTCACGCAGGACATCGTCACCGAGACCTTCGTCGTCGCAGGCGATCACGCGGGAGCAGCGGATGAGACCGGTTTCACCCAGACCGTGAACACACTCCTCACCGGTTTGAAGAACCTCGGGCCCACGGTCGTCAAGCAGGTTCCGGCGGCCTACCCGACCCCGGCGGGTGCGGCCTCTGATCCGCAGACCGCCGGTCTCAACCCGGTGGAGTCCCCGGACAAGAGCGCGGTGCTCTTCACCATCATCTACGCCTCGAGCGACGTGAACCAGGTGACGAAGATCTTCCCGAAGATCACGGCGCTGCAGGCGAGAGCCTCCGGCGACGGGATCCACACCTACCTGCTCGGCCAGGCCAGCTCAGCGGCGGATTTCAAGCGGATCTCGCAAGAAGACATCAAGGTCGGTGAAACGATCGGGATCATCGCAGCGATCATCGTGCTTATCATCGTGTTCGGTGCTGCCGTCGCCGGGGTCACGCCGATCATCATGGGGATGTTCGCGATCGCC
>JAXDJY010000325.1:0-6461 GCA_034667445.1 Actinomycetota bacterium
GGTTGAGGTGGACGTCGATCACGTACGCCGGCTCGTCCACCTCCTCGATCAGCAGGATGGCGCCGGTGAAGTCGGGCTCCCACGGCGTCCCGATCAGGTGCACGAAGGTGAACAGGTTCCCGCCCACGATGGGGGCGGTCGCCGTGCCGGGAACGATGGTTCGCACGTACGGATCGTCGGGATCGCGCGGCACCTCGCCCGTCCCGCCGGTGGTGAAAGCCTCGACCGCCGAGTTCCACGTGAAGTCCGTTCGCTCCGGGATCCCCATCGAACCGAACCCCGGTCCGTGGAACGTGGCGAGGCCCGAGCGCTGGCGAAGCGCGACGTGCAGGTTCGTGATGTCGCTGAACCCCATCAGGGCCTTCGGGTTGGCGGCGATCAGGTCGTAGTCCAGGAACGGAAGGATCTGCATGCACCCGGTGCCCCCCCACAGAACCTGGATCACGTCCACCTCGGGATCGGAGAACAATCCGTTGAGATCCTCGGCGCGCTTCTCGGGTGGTCCGGCAACGTAATCATCCTTCGCCCAGGTGCCGTCGACGATCTTCACGCGGTAGCCTCGTGATTCCCACCAATCCTTGGGGCGCAAGATATCTGAGGTGTTGAAGTACGGACCGGAAGGTGCGCAGACGCCTATGGTTCCGCCAGGTGGCAGCGGGCGTCCGAAACGAGTGGCCGCGATCATCGGGTCCTTCACAGGCCTGAGAGGTCGATCTCTTCGTACGCGTTCTGGCAAGGGTTGCCTTGTGCGACCCAGAGCCGCTTCGCTCCTACATCCGTCACCATCGAGAACAAGCACGCGCTGGCCTCGTCCCCTTCGGTGGGATCGGGATGCAGGCAGATCGCCTGGGGGCTGGATTCGTGGTCGCGCATGATCTCCATCAGTTCATCCGGCGTCTGGGGGTTGCGCTCGGCGATCAGAGCCTTCAACCGCGCGAGCCGGGCAGTGCTGCCGGCGGACGCCGGCGGGGCGAGTTCGGCCAGATCGCTCTGGTAGTGGTTCGTGTGAGGCCCGGGCCCATCGAGCACGCGGTGCTGGCCGCCCGACGTCTCCACGACGAACGCGTCCTGGGGCAGGGCGAACACATGGCCGTATCCGCCCGCCCTGGTTGGGAGGGCCGCGCGGGTCACGGCGTCGGCCTTGTCCCGCCCCTCAAGAGAACTGCGGGACACGAGAACCCGCGGCGCTCCGACCCGGTCGTCGCTTGCGGTGAGTGAGCCGATGCCCTGCGCGAGGCCGTGGGCGTTCAGCCCCACCGCAGGCAAGCAGCAGACGACTGTTGGTGACGCGATAGCCACGCGCCCGTCCGCCGGGATGTCGATGATCACGGCGACGTTGTTCATATCTCCGGCGAGCCAGTGCTCGTTGTGAGCGAGGAGGGTGGTGGTCGGCGTACGAACCGATAGGCTCGAACAATGCTCGGGGGCCGGCCCCGGATCCTTCGTGTACCCCTCCTTCTTCTGAAGGAACAGCAGTTCACCCTCGGGAGACTCAAGGAGGGGCTCCAGCTCTTCGAACGCGTTGATCGCGAACAGCTCCAAGACCGGAACGAGTGCCCCGATCGACATCCCCTTGAGCACGGCCATCGATTCGGGATACACGGTCTCGGCGGCCATCAGGTACGGGGTCAGGAGGTCCTGGAGCTGTTCCGAGGAGACGCCCCGCCGGCCAAGGTACCGATGGTAGAAGTCGATCGAGGACTGGATGAGATCGGTCAGTTCCTTGCCGATCTGCATCCCGCGCGCGAGCCCGTCACCGCGGGCGCGCACCACTCGGATCCCCGTCACCGTGCCCCCATGTGCCGAAGGGTACCCCTTGGGGCGTCGCAGGGCAGCATCGGCTCCTCGAGGCCGTCCCGTACGTGGTCGGTCCGGTGGTCTGGCCGCCTCGCCGTACGGATGTCCTCTCATATCTCGCTCTTGCCGAATGAGGTTCGGTGCTTTCCGCAATATGGCGGCGATTATTCAGTACTCGGCCAACCTGCGCTAGTCCCCTCTTCCCCGCTGGGCGGCTGGATCCTTCGCGACCTCGGCGAATCGGCGGAAGACCTGATGTCCCTTGACCACGTGGGCCGCGAGGTAGTTCTGGGTCTCCGCGCGAACGGCGGCCGGTGACTTGCCCCAGTCGCGCTCCAGATCGGCCGGCTCTTCGCTCTCGAGCCAGGCGTCGATCTCCTCGGCGTCGATCTCGAAATGGAACTGCGTTGCCCACGTCACGTCGTTCACCCTGCAGGCCTCGAGCGCTACCTGGTCGCCGGTCGCCAGCACGGTCGCGCCGTGAGGGAGCTCGAACGTGTCCTTGTGCCACTGGAACACGCGGTCGCCCGAGGCGTAGTGGCCCAGGAGCCGGTCGTCTCTCCCGGCATCCGTCATCGTGAGCGGTTCGAATCCGATCTCACGGACAGGGGCTGCGGTTACCGCACTCCCCAGCGCCCGAGCGAGGACCTGCGCACCCAGGCAGATGCCGAGGTACGGGACGCCCCGGTCCACGGTTTCCTTCGTGAAGTCCCTGATGGCTGTCAGGAACGGATAGCGCTCGGTCTCGTCGACGTTGTACGAAGAGCCGAACATCACGACGGCGCTGATCCGGTCGAGGTCGGGCCGCTCGGCCTCACCGATGGCGTCCCATGTGAGGATGGACGCCCCCGCGTCCCCGAACGCATCCATGGCGACGCCGAACGTCTCCATGGCGTCGTTGCGAACCATCAGGATGGGCTTCATAGCGCCGGAGTCTACGGCTGGGGTCTCATCCGCGTTCGAAGTAGCGCTGCATCTCCCAATCGGTGACGCAGAGGTTGTCGAAGATGCTCTGTTCCTGCTCGGCGGTGTTCAGCAGGTGGCCGTAGACGAAGTCGCCGAAGATCTCGCGCGCGGTCGTGCTGGCGCGAAGCGCGTCGATCGCCTCGTGCAGGCTGGACGGCACGCGCGGCACGTCCTTCGCCTCATACGCGTTCCCCTCGAATCGCTCCGGTGGCTCGATCTTGTTGCGGATCCCCCACATCCCCGCGCCGATGGTGGCGGCGAACGCCAGATAGGGATTCGCGTCGGCACCCGGGATCCGGCATTCGACGCGGAACCCGCCGTGTTCGCCGACGGTACGGAAGCCACACGTTCGATTATCACCGCTCCATACGATCGCGGTCGGCGCCCACGAGCCCAACTGGTACCGCTTGTAGCTATTGACGAATGGCGCGAAGCACCAGGACATCTCCCGTGCTGTGGACATGAGCCCGCCGAGGTACCACCGGAACTCGTCGCTGAGATGGCCGGTGCCTTCATCGCTCCAGGTCCGCGATTGCGAACCCGACGCATTCCAGATGGACGAGTGCACGTGGCAGCTCGATCCCGCTTCGGCCATCGTCCATTTCGCCATGAAGGTCGCCGCCACGCCGGAGAGCGCCGCGATCTCTTTGACGCCGTGTTTGTACAGGACGTGGTGGTCGGCGTTGGAGAGAGCGTCCGAGTACGTGATGTTGATCTCGTGCTGACCTTTGCCGAACTCGCCCTTGCTGAACTCGACCGGGATGCCCGCGCCGCGCATGTCGTTGCGGATCTTGCGGATGATCCATTCGTCCTTCGTGGTCTGGAGCATGTGGTAATCCATGATGTAAGTGCTGCTGGGGCGGGGTCCGCGGTATCCGCGTTCGGCCAGTTCCTCGTAGGAATCCTTGAAGAGGTAGAACTCGAGCTCGCTGCCAGTCTTGACCTGGAAACCCATCGAAGCAGCTCGGGCGATCTGCTCCCTGAGGATCTGCCGGGGGCTCACCTGGACCGGGGATCCGTCGTGCTCATCGGCGATGTCGCATATAACCAACGCGGTCTTCTCGAGCCATGGACAGAGCCGGAGCGTGGACATGTCGGGGACCATCGCGAAGTCGCCGTAGCCGGTTTCCCAGCTCGCATACTCGTAGCCGGGAAGCGGTTCCATCTCCATGTCGACGGCCAGCAGATAGAGGCAGGCGTGGAGGCCTTCGGAGCCCAGGATCTCTTCGAGGAAGAAGTCCGGAAGCACCCGCTTGCCCATGAACCGTCCCTGCAGGTCGGTGAACATGCAGAGCACGGTGTCGATGTCCCCGGTGTGGGCCAGGCGCTTGAGCTCGGACGCGGTCAGCAGCCCTTGGACCTCCACCAGTCGACCCCCCTGAAACCTAGACCTCGAGTTCTCGCTCGATCGCCGCGAGTTCCTCTGCGCTTCCCATCACCTTCGGACCCTTGAACCACTTGCGCGCCGACACCAACCAATAGATCCCGGCGAACCCGATGACAACGGCCACCGCGATGGGTGCGAAGTTGAGGTAGTCGATAAGCGGGGCTCCCGCCGGTGCGAACTGGGGCATCATCAGCATGATGCAGATGAACAGGGTCCAGGCAACCGCGACATAGGCAACCGGTTTGCTCCACTTCCCGAGGTTCCACGGTCCCGGTTGGAATGCATCCCCGGCCCGCAACCGCAGGAACGTGGGCGTCACGTACGCGATATACAGACCGATCACGGCGATCGATGTCACGGCGAAGTACGCGACGATGCTCCCCAGCATGTAGGCAGGGGCGACGAGCAGCCACGCTAGCGCGACTGCCAGCCAGATGCCGTTCGTCGGGGTCCGGGTTCGCTTGTTGATGGTGTGCCACCATTTGCTACCCGGAATGGCGCCGTCGCGCGAGAACGCGTAGATCATCCTCGAGTTCGCCGTCACCGAGGACATCCCGCAGAAGAACTGGGCTCCGACCACGATGAGGAGCATGAACGTCGCCCAGCCCTTGCCTGCCGCATCGAGGAAGATGACCGCAGGAGAGGCGAGGTTGCCCGAGGCGGCGTTGAATCCGGCGGCGGCCTTGGCCGCCTCAGCCGCGTTCGGAACGGCGTGCCACACCCCCAGCAGGAGGATGTAGCCGAAGATCACGGAGATCACGACGGATCGATAGACGCCCTTGGGGCCCGCGACCGCGGCGTCCATCGTTTCCTCGGTCATGTGCGCCGAAGCGTCATATCCGGTCAAGGTGTACTGGGCCATTAGCATGCCGATGATGAATACGTAGATGGTCGAGCCGAAGATACCGCTGGTGAACCCGGTGCCGTTGTTGAAGCCGGCCACCTGACCACCGGTCGACGTCTTGGAGAAGCTGAAGATCTGCGAGAAGCTCGTGTGCTTGTCCGGAACGATGAACAAGATCGCGAAGATGATAAGGACGCCTGCGACGTGCCACCAGACGCTCACGTCGTTGAGTCGCGAGACGAGCTTGATGCCGAACGTGTTCATCAAGCCGTGCAAGGCGAGGACGACCGAGTAGACGATCACGACCTCCGCATGCGTGTACTGCACTTTGAAGGCCACCTCGAGGAAAGCCGAGAAGAAGGCGGCGAACCCGAAGTCGATACCTGCGGTCACCGCCACCTGCCCGAGGAAGTTGAACCACCCGGTGAACCACGCCCACGCCGGTCCGTTCTTCGGTGCGAGCTTGGCCGACCAGTAGTAGAGACCTCCCGCCGTCGGGTAACTCGAGCACACCTCGGCCATCGCCAAGGCGACGAAGGTCACGAGGATCCCGACGATCGGCCATCCGTAGGCAGCCGATGCCGGCCCGCCGACGAACATCCCGAACCCGAACAGCGTCAGGCAGCCGGACAAGATCGAGATGATGGTGAAACTCACCGCGAAGTTGGAGAACCCGCCCATCCCTCGCCTGAGTTCCTGGGCGTATCCAAGATCGTGGAGTTTCTCGGTGTCGCTCTTCTGCGCGATTGACCCCGACGCGCTCGAACGAGCAGCTTCGTCCATGCTCCACCCCTTCCACATGCGGCAGACACGACGTGCGACTCGGGCCATCAGAAACCCGCAGGCGGAGCGTGTCAAATCGTGAACGGATTCGACCGCTTACGACCGTTTCGGAAAAGGTCAGTCCTCAGGTGTCACGTACGCGGCGGTGATCCCTCCGTCGACGATCAGCGAGGCGCCGGTCATGAACGACGAGTCGTCGCTGGCCAGGAACAGGGCGGCTTTCGCCAGCTCCTCGGCCCGCCCCAGCCGGCCCATGGGGATGTGGACGAACCGTCGTTGCTTCTTCTCCTCGTCAGAGAGGAGCTGCATCAGGAGCGGGGTTTCGATCGGCCCCGGGCACAGTGCGTTGCACCGGATGCCCTTGCGCGCGTATTCGACGGCGATCTCCCTGGTCATGGCGAGCACAGCGCCCTTGCTCGCCGTGTAGGCGGTCTGCGACGTCGCGGCTCCAAGCCATGCGACGAACGATGCCACGTTGATGATCGAGCCGCCGCCGGAGGCGAGCATCGCCGGCACGCCGTATTTGCAACCGAACGCGACCCCTTTGACGTTCACCGCGAGCGTGGTGTCCCAGACAGCCTCGTCCATCGTGTCCACGGAGCCGTCTGCGGGCAGCATGACTCCGGCGTTGTTGTAGAGGATGTCGAGCCGCCCGAAGCGTCCGACAGCCGCCCCATACATAGA
>JAXDJY010000326.1:0-5758 GCA_034667445.1 Actinomycetota bacterium
AGACCGGGACGGGTCACGGCACGAAGATCGTCCTGGCCGTTCCGAACGAACACCCGGCGAACAGCGCGAAGGAGATGCCGCCGGGCACCCGGATCTCGACGGAGTTCGTCAACCTCACCGAGCGCTACTTCGAGGACCTGGGGATCGAGGTGAAGGTGGCGTGGAGTTACGGCGCCACCGAGGCCAAGGTGCCGGAGATCGTCGATGCCATCGTCGACGTGACCGAAACCGGGAGCACGCTCCGCGCCCACGGCATGAAGATCATCGAAACACTCATGACATCGGATGCGGTCTTGATCGCGAACCGCACGGCGGCGGCAGACCCCGGCCTGCGCACAGCGATGGACGACATCACGACCTTGTTGCTTGGCGCGCTCCGTGCCGAGGGCCGCGTGCTGATCAAACTCAACGTCGGTGAAGACGAACTGGACGCCGTGCTGAAGGTGGTCCCGTCCATGAAAGAACCGACGGTGTCGCCGCTCGCCCACGGCGGCTACGCGGTGGAGACTGTGGCGGAGAAGCGGACCGTGAACCGTCTCATCCCCGAGCTGTTGGCGGCCGGCGCGAGCGACATCCTGGAACTGCCCATCTCCAAGATCGTCCCGTAGACCCGCAGGTTTGCACTCGCGGCCAAGCCCTCCTAGGCTCCCGCTACGACCCAGGAGGCCCTGTATGCGCGCATCCCGTCCGCTGACCGCTTGCATCTGTCTCGTAACACTTGTCGCGTTGGCGATCCCCGCCTACGCCCTCACCCCCGGCGAACTTGACCCGACCTTCGGCCAGGGCGGGAAGGCGACCGCCTTGTCGCAGGGGGGTGTCGGGTACGCGGTGACGCTGGACGGGCAAGGGCGCGTGGTGACGGCGGGGTACACGCTCAACGGTCGTCCCAACTTCGTGGTCGCGCGCTTCCTGCAGAACGGGACGCTCGACACCACGTTCGGCGACCTCGGGCGCACGATCCTGGATCTCGGCGGCGCGGACTACGCGTACGCCCTGGCGATCCAGACCGACGGCAAGATCGTGCTCGCCGGTGAGAGCGACCTGGCCGGCAGGAGTCGGATGGCGGTTGCACGGTTCAATGCGAACGGACGCGTCGATACCACCTTCGGCGGGCACGACGGGTTCGTGCTCACATCGTTCGGGAAGGATCAGCAGGCGGCGAACGCCGTGGTGTTCACACCGGACGACAAGATCGTGGTTGCCGGCTTCACGTCCAACGGAAGGAGCACCGCTCGCTCGGCGATGGCGCGCTACAGCATCGGCGGAACGCTCGATCATTCGTTCGGCGGGGACGGCCGCGCGTCGTTCGACTTCAGTCGCAGCAACGAGCAGTTCGAAGCGCTCTCGTGGGACGGGGGGAACTACGTCCTGGCCGGCTACGCCGAGGTGAACGGCGTCCCTGCGTTCTCCGTTGCCAACGTCACGGGCGCCGGACACCTGAACCACCAGTTCAGCCACAACGGGTTCAACACGACGAACGTTTCCGTCGGGCCGGACCTGGGATTCGCCATGGTGCAGCAACCCGACGGCAAGATCGTCGTTGCCGGCCGCGCCGCGAACAGCGGGCGTGACGACTGGGGCTCGGTTCGTTATACGGCGAAGGGCGGCGTCGACAAGTCGTGGGGCAAGAGCGGCCGAGTGATCACCTCGTTCGGGAAGGGCTCCGATGCCGCCTACGGCATCGCGATCCAGGCGAACGGCAAGATGGTGGTGGTGGGCAGGGTCCATCGAACGACGACGGGAGCGGATTTCGGTCTGGTCCGTTACAACACCGACGGTTCGATCAACCAGACCTTCGGCACGAAGGGAAAGGTGAAGACGGACTTCTCGGGCGGCCAGGACACCGCGCGGGATATCGTCATCACCGACTCGAACCGCAGGATCGTGGTCGTCGGCGACGCGGTGAAGAACGGCGTGCGGAAGATGGCGCTCGCCCGCTACGTGGAGTAGACGAGCGGGGCTCCGCGGACCCCCCGAACCGTTCGCGCATGCCTGTTCCACAAACCCTGTTCCAGATACCGGGACGCCATCCCACTCCGTGGGACACCCGATCGGATCACCCAACCAGTGTGGGCACGTGCGCGCAGTTGCGGAAACAGACGGGAACGGTCCGGATGGCCCTTGACGTGGGGGTGCCATTTCTGGCATCCTGGCCGGGATGTTTGAACGAGCGTTCAATCCCGCCGCCGAGCTGCGTTCGCGCAGGGTATCCGGTAGCTAGGGCGTATCCACAGGCCCCGTCAGGGGCCGGGATGCGCCCCCGACCCTTCGCCGAGAGCGGGGGGTTTTTCATTCCTCGCGAGATCCAGGGGGCCACGAATGAGCACCGAGACGCAGATCGCCACCGACGCCGCAGCGCTACAGCGAACGTGGGACACCGACCCCCGCTGGGCGGGCATCACGCGGACCTACACCGCAGAGGAGGTCGTGCGGCTCCGGGGGTCGTTCGTGGTGGAGCAGACCATCGCCCGCCGCGGGGCCCAGCGACTGTGGGACCTGATCCACTCCGAGGAATACGTGGCTGCGCTAGGCGCACTCACCGGCGGCCAGGCCGTCGAGATGGTCAAGGCCGGCCTGAACGCCATCTACCTCTCCGGCTGGCAGGTGGCCGCCGACGCCAACCTCGCCGGCCACACCTACCCCGACCAGTCGCTCTACCCTGCCAACTCCGTTCCCTCGGTGGTCAGGCGCATCAACAACGCGCTGCAGCGGACCGACCAGATCGCGTGGAGTTCGGGCGAGGGAACCGAGCGTTATTGGATGGCACCGATCGTGGCCGACGCGGAGGCCGGGTTCGGTGGGTCGCTCAACGCGTTCGAGCTCATGAAGTCGATGATCGAGGCCGGCGCGGCGGGCGTGCACTTCGAGGACCAGCTCGCGGCCGAGAAGAAGTGCGGGCATCTGGGAGGCAAGGTCCTCATCCCGTCCAACGCGTTCGTGAAGACATTGACCGCCGCCCGGTTGGCCGCCGACGTCCTGGACGTGCCGACGCTCGTCGTCGCGCGTACCGACGCCCTCGCCGCCACGCTCCTCACCAGCGACATCGACGAACGCGACCGTGCGTTCGTCGAGGGCGAACGCACCGGCGAAGGGTTCTACCGGGTTCGCAACGGGAACGACGCGGCGATCGCGCGCGGGCTCGCGTACGCGCCCTACGCCGACATGCTGTGGTGCGAGACGTCGACGCCGGATCTGGAACAGGCGATGTCGTTCGCCGAGGCCATCCACGAGCAGTTCCCCGACAAGCTCCTCGCCTACAACTGCTCCCCGTCGTTCAACTGGAAGGCGCACCTGGACGACGCCACCATCGCGCAGTTCCAGAAGGAGCTCGCTGCGATGGGCTACAAGTTCCAGTTCATCACGCTCGCCGGGTTCCACGCGCTGAACGAATCGATGTTCGAACTCGCGCGCGGGTACGCGACCGAGGGCATGACCGCCTACGTCAAGCTGCAGGAGCGCGAGTTCGCGATGGAGGCCGAGGGCTACACGGCCACGCGCCACCAGGCGGAGGTCGGCACCGGCTACTTCGACCAGGTGTCGGAGACGATCACGGGCGGTGACTCGTCGACACTGGCCCTGAAGGGGTCGACCGAAGAGGAGCAGTTCGAGACGGCCTGACGCGCGGCGCGAAGCGCCGCGCTTCGGGTTCGACGA
This sequence comes from Actinomycetota bacterium, assembly GCA_034667445.1. GTDB lineage: Bacteria > Actinomycetota > UBA4738 > UBA4738 > HRBIN12 > JANXVR01. The sequence goes on from JAXDJY010000326.1 coordinate 3,655, forward strand.
GCGCCGAACACCCCCTCGGCATCGTCACCAAGGGTCCGGGATCTTCGATCCCGGACCCTTTCACGTCACGCGTAGTCGGGCGGGGTGGTCATCCCTCTGCGTTCGTACGTCGTGAGGTATTCCGGAACCGGGATCCCCGGCCGGAGGGCTGGATCGGGGATCGGTTCCAGGGCCTTCACGACGAACGGGAGGTTCCCGGCCCACACGTCCAGGTGGCCGTCGGCCTCGGCGTCCTCGGGCGGACCCGAGCTGATCTTCGCGCTCGCCTCGGTGAGCGGGAGCGACACGATCGTCGTCGCCTTCAGTTCCTTGTCCGTCGGTTCGCGCGAGTCGGCCCACCTTCCCGGCAGGACCTGCTCGCTGAATGCATGCAACGCCGCGAGCTTCTCCTCCGGATCCTCCACCGGCGTCGCGGTTCCGAGCACGACGACCGAGCGGTAGTCGATCGAATGCTCGAAGATCGAACGCGCCAGCACGATCCCGTCCACCAAGGTGACGGTCACGCACACCGGGATGCCCGCCGCCGCACGCTTCAGTGGCCGGCTCGCGGCACTGCCGTGGAGGTACAGGGTGTCATCGATGCGGGCTTGGAGCGTCGGGATGACGAACGGCTGGCCGTCGTCGATGAACCCGAGGTGGGCGACCAGCGCGGCATCCAGGATCGCGTCGATCGTCGGCCGGTCGTACGCGGCCAACTCGGGGATCCGGTGGACGCGTGTTCGCGCAGAGGCGGTGCTACGAACGGTCTCGTCGGCGCTCATGCTGGACACGCTAGCAGGCACGCCCGACGGTTCGGTCACCGTTCCCTTGCCTTGAACGGTTGGCCCGAACCCTGGTACGTTTTGCACCTGCAATATCGACCTCTGGGGTGGGATTCGGACCGATGATCCGCACACGAACAGCCGGGCTCGTGGGAGCGATGATCCCCTCGCGCCTGTGCTGTCTGACACCCGCGGGCGCTGAGCGCGCCCCCGCGCGGCCGTAAGTCCCCGTTCCACTCACTTCCCGGCCGCCGCTTCGGCGGCCGTGCGCGTTCCACTGCAGGAGCACCCGTGACCGACCAGAGCACACCACCGGTCCGCACCCCTCGAAAGCGCGGAGAGGGGCAATGGGCGCTGGGGTACTACGAGCCGCTCAACACGGCCGAGCAGGTCAAGAAGGAGGACGACGGCCTGAACGTGCGCGAGCGGATCGAACGGATCTTCGCCCCCGGAGGGTTCCGATCCATCACGAAGGCCGACCTGCGGAGCCGGATGCGCTGGTGGGGTCTCTACACCCAGCGCAAGCAGGGCGTCCCGGCCGAACGCACCGGAAGCTCGGAGCCCGAGGAGCTCGAGGACGAGTTCTTCATGCTGCGGATCCGCATCGACGGTGGCGGCCTGACCAGCGAACAGCTCCGCGCCATCGCACTGGTGAGCGAGCACTACGGCCGCGATGTCGCCGACATCACCGACCGGCAGAACGTGCAGCTCCACTGGATCCGCATCGAGGACATGCCGGCCATCTGGGAACTGATCGAAGGGGTCGGCCTCAGCACGCAGGAGGCCTGCGGCGACACGCCACGCGTGTTCCTCGGCTGCCCGCTCGCCGGTGTCACGTCCGGCGAAGTCCTCGACGCGACCGCCGACATCCGCGCCGTGTCCCAGCGGTTCATCGGCGATCCCGCGTTCAGCAATCTGCCGCGGAAGTACAAGACCTCCATCAGCGGTTGCACCGCCGGCTGCACGAACCCCGAGATCAACGACGTGTCGTTCGTCGGGGTGATCGGGCCGGACGGTGAACCGGGGTACGACCTATCGGTCGGAGGAGGACTCTCCACCAACCCCATGTTCGCGCAGCGGCTCGGTGCGTTCGTGCCTCGCGAGCGCGTGCCCGAGGTCTGGGCAGGCGTCACCGCGGCGTTCCGTGAGTACGGGTACCGACGGAGCCGGAACCGCGCGCGTCTGAAGTTCCTTGTCGCCGACATGGGTGCCGAGTGGTTCCGCGAGAAGCTCGAGACGGAATTCCTGGAGAACGGGCCGCTCGCCGACGGACCGGCACCCGTGCCTGCGCCCATGGACGGACGCGATCACGTCGGGGTGTTCCCACAGGTCGACGGCAGGAG
>JAXDJY010000327.1:0-4095 GCA_034667445.1 Actinomycetota bacterium
GGCTATCCGTGCCCCTTTCAGCAGGAAGAGGGTGACGATGATCCAGGTGATGAGGCCCAGGATCGTGAACGCCTCGCGGGTGTGACTGCCAACGAACCGTTCGGGTCGTTGGACCAGCCGGATCCACAGAGCGATGCAGATCCCGACAAACACGCCGGCCGCGAACACGTCCTGGGCCAGCCCCAACCACCGGGCATGTCCGATCAGCGGGAGCGCGAACCCGGGGCGTACGAGTTGGCCCATCGCTTCGACGATCGTCGTCAGCAGTACCAGGAAGCCCCAGAAGATGAGGGCGTGCATGGCTCCGGGGACCAGTCTCTGGAAGAGCTTCCGCTGCCCCAGCACCTCTGAACCCTCCCGCGCCAGGCGCCGGCCGGTGTCGCCCGACCGGCGGATCGGCGTGCCCAGCCGGTTCATGCGGGCCAGCAGCCGGGCACGCCGGGCGAACAGGCCCCCGGTGCAGCCGAGCGCAACAAGGAGGATGATGGCCCTCGCGATCACGACGCGAAGTCTAGGCGCTCGAGAACACCGAGAAATGCCGGTTGGACACCCCTCCTGAGGAATATGACAACACCCAACTCAGGTTTTACTATGCGTAGGTACTCAACAGTCCCGGTATTTCAAGGAGGCACACATGGCACGAGCAGTAGGGATAGACCTGGGCACGACGAATTCTGTGGTCGCAGTCCTGGAGGCCGGCGAACCCGTCGTCATCCCGAATTCAGAAGGTGCCCGCACCACGCCGTCGGTCGTTGGGTTCTCGAAGAACAACGAGATCCTGGTCGGCGAGGTCGCCAAGCGTCAGGCCATCACGAACCCCGATCGAACCGTTCGTTCGGTCAAACGCCACATGGGCGACAAGTCGTGGTCCCTCGACGTGGACGGCAAGGCATGGACGGCGCAGGAGGTCAGTGCGCAGATCCTGACCAAACTCAAGCGCGACGCGGAAGGTTATCTGGGTGACACCGTGACCCAAGCGGTGATCACGGTCCCCGCCTATTTCGACGATGCCCAACGGCAGGCCACGAAGGAAGCAGGCGCGATCGCCGGGCTCGAGGTGCTCCGCATCATCAACGAGCCGACCGCCGCCGCCCTGGCGTACGGGCTGGACAAGCAAGGGACCGATCAGACGATCCTGGTGTTCGACCTCGGAGGTGGGACGTTCGATGTGTCGCTCCTGGAGATCGGCGAGGGTGTGTTCGAGGTCAAAGCCACACACGGCGACACGAAGCTCGGTGGTGACGACTGGGACCAGCGCGTCATCGATCACCTCGTGAAGGTGTTCAAGAATGCTCACGGCGTAGATCTCTCCACCGACAAGATGGCGCTCCAGCGTCTGCAGGAGGCGGCCGAGAAAGCGAAGATCGAACTCAGCCAGGTGATGGAGACCACCGTAAATCTGCCGTTCATTACAGCCACCGCAGACGGTCCGCTCCACTTGGACATCAAGGTGACACGCGGTGAGTTCGAGCGGATGACCGAGGATCTGGTGCAGCGGTGCAAGACGCCGTTCGAGCAGGCCATCGCGGATTGGGGGAAGCCGTCCTCCGAGATCGATCACGTGATCCTGGTCGGTGGCTCCACTCGCATGCCCATGATCCAGGAACTCGTCAAGTCCCTCACCAACGGCAAGGAGCCGCACAAAGGGGTGAATCCCGACGAGGTCGTGGCCATCGGGGCCAGCGTGCAGGCGGGTGTCCTCAAGGGCGATGTGAAGGACATCCTGCTCTTGGATGTGACGCCGCTCTCACTCGGTGTCGAGACGCTGGGTGGCATCGTGCAGCGCATGATCGAGCGCAACACCACGATCCCGACGAAGAAGTCGGAAACGTTCACGACGGCGGCCGACAGTCAGACCGAGGTGGAGATCAACATCCTTCAAGGAGAAGGCGAAACGGTCATGAGCCCCGGCGTGAAGTCGCTCGGCCGGTTCAAGCTGGTCGGGATCCCGCCGGCGCCGCGAGGTGTCCCGCAGATCGAGGTCAGCTTCGACATCGATGCGAACGGCATCGTCAATGTCAACGCCAAGGATGTTGCCACCGGCAAGGAGCAGGCGATGACCATCACCGGTGGAACGGCATTGTCGAAGGACGAGATCGACCGCATGGTGAAAGACGCCGAAGCGTTCGCTGCCGAGGATCACAAGCGGCGCGAGTCCGCGGAGGCACGGAACCAAGCCGATCAGCTCACGTACACGGTGGACAAGTCGCTCGGCGAGTGGGGCGAGAAGGTCCCGGCGGCCGATCGCGATGAACTCGAGAAGGTGAACGCCGAGCTGAAGGAAGCGTTGGCAGACCAAGAGGCCGACGCAGACAAGCTGCGGGGCGCGCACGAGTCGGTCATGAAAGTGTTCGAGCGGATCGGTAGCGCGATGCATCAGCAGGCACAGGCTGAAGGCGCCGACCCGGCACCGGATGAGTCGGCATCGCCCGGTGAGTCGGACGACGACGTGGTCGAGGGCGAGATCGTCGAGGACGGTGGAGAGCGATGACGCCCCGTGACGCCGAGGAGGAGCCGCGTCTGCGCGTCACGGATAAGCGGCGATTCGCCAACGCAGCCTGGGAGGAGGTGACGGGTTCCCCCGAGGAGCCCGTCACTCTCTCGTCGGATGCAGGCGGCGACGAGGTCCCCGACCTCGAGTCCGTTCGGGCGGAGGCGCAGGAATACCTGGATCACCTCCGAAGGCTGCAGGCGGAGTTCGACAACTATCGGAAGCGCGTGCAGCGCGAGTTGCAGGAAGCCCGCGAACTCGGCGCGGCCCCGGTCCTCGCGCGACTCTTGGAGGTACTGGACGATTTCGAACTCGCGCTCATCGCGGCGGCGGAGAAGCCGGACATCGATCGCTTCCTGCACGGCGTGGAACTCGTGTATTCGAAATTCACCGACGCGTTGAGAGCCGAGGGTCTGGAACGGATGGACGTGCAGGGCAAGCCGTTCGATCCTGAGCAACACGAGGCATTGATGCAGACCGGTGATGGTGATGGTGACCCGGTCGTTGCGGATGTGCTTCGTCCCGGCTACACGCTGAAGGGCCGTGTGCTTCGCCCGGCAGGTGTGCGGGTGGAGCGGCGCTGACACCCATCCGATCGAACCGAAGGAGGTGAAGGGGCATGGCTGAGGAGATCCGCAGGGAGTGGTTCGACAAGGACTATTACGGGGTCCTCGGTGTGCCCAAGAACGCCTCGGCAGGAGACATCAAGAAGGCATACCGGAAACTTGCGCAACAGTTCCATCCAGACGCGAACCCTGGAAACAAGGATGCGGAGGATCGGTTCAAGGAGGTCTCTGCTGCCTATGACGTGGTCGGCGACGAGGACAAGCGGAAGCAATACGACCACGCGAGGGAGCTCGGTGCCTCAGGGTTCGGCGCGGGCCCCTCCGCAGGTCGTGGAGCGGGATATCCCGGGGGCGGGTTCGGCGGCTACCAACAGGTGGACGTCGATCTCGGTGATCTCTTGGGCGGGATGTTCGGGGGCACCAGAAGAGGAGCCGGGCGAAGCCAGCCGCAACGAGGTGCCGACCTCGAGACGGATGTGCAGATCGCTTTCGACGACGCGATGAAGGGCACCACCGCGACCGTGAAGCTGCGGGGGCGCGCCCCGTGCACGCTCTGCAGGGGGTCGGGCGCCGCGCCGGGTACGAGTCCGGTGACGTGTACGCAGTGCGGCGGTGCCGGACAGATCGCCGTGAATCAGGGGATGTTCCAGATGGCACAGACGTGCCCCCGCTGCCGGGGAACCGGCCGCATGGTGGAGCACCCGTGCCCGCAGTGCGGCGGCGAGGGCTCGGAGCGCAGAACGCGAACCCTCCACGTCAAGATCCCTGCCGGGGTCAAGGATGGTGCGCGAATCAAGCTGGCTCGTCGCGGGGAACCGGGGCCCGCAGGCGCCGCCGCGGGTGATCTGTACGTTCGCGTGCACGTCGCACCCCACCCGCTGTTCGGGCGAAAGGGCGACAACCTGACCGTGGATCTTCCTGTGTCCTATGCCGAAGCCGCGCTCGGGGCGCAGGTTCAGGTCCCAACGCTGAACGGACCCGTGACGCTCAAGGTGCCGGCCGGAACCCCGACCGGCAAGACCTTCCGGGTGAAGGGCA
>JAXDJY010000328.1:0-5628 GCA_034667445.1 Actinomycetota bacterium
GGAGGATGAGGGCGGAGAGGCTACGACTCGCTGGTAGCCAAGAGAGCCCAGGCGATCAAGAGTGGCTCCGCGGCGACCCGAACCCATCGTTCGGCAGGCGTGCGGAGGCCAACAGCGCTGATGCCCGCCACCGCTTGGTAGACGTTCCCAGGGAACACGACGACGAAGAACACGGCGAGAGCCCGCCCCACAGCCCGGCGATGATCCGGGAAAAGGACCAGCAGCAAGGCAAACGCCATCTCGATGACGCCGCTTCCCCACACGATCCCAAGGCGGAAAGGGAGCCATGTCGGCACGATCCGTTCGAACGCGTCCGACGCCAGGAAATGACCGGCGCCTGCGGAAAGCATGAACGCCGCCAGCACCCATCGGGCGGCCAACCGAAAGCGATCGCGTGTGTCTCCCACACGGTCGAGCTTAGTGTCGCGACAAAACAACGGTGTCGATGGAACTTTCTCTTGCCTATCGTGGATGGCGGGGTCATCTCTGGGGCAGCGAGCTGCTGAAGGTAACCCGACGGCCTCGAACCGGTCGACGGTCGCCGATTGCACCTCGAGCGCTACCACCACTCATTCGGTGAGGGCGTTACTCGCCTTAGGCCGACGCCTCAAGGTTCTTGGACACGACGGCCATCGTCTGGTCGTACTCGCTGGCAGGGCTGAACTCGACAACCTCGGTGCCGGGGAGACCGACCTCGCCCGTGTGACCGGGTCCGACGTAATACGCCTCGCCGGCTTCAGCCACGATGTCACCTTCCGGCCGGTGCATGATCATCCGACCCTTGATGACGTAGCCCCAGTGGTGGCTCTGGCAGAGATCGTCGGGCAGCCCGCGGTACATGGGCGTGAAGTCGCCAGCTTGATCGAACGATTCGAACCCGAGGATATGCCCGTCCTCGCGCGCGTACCGGCCCTCGAACCCAGGCATACTCTCGACTTGCGGAGCGCTGTCCTTGTTGAGCTTCGTTCCCGTTCCCATACTTCCTCCTTCTCCCTGCCGGATCGAGCTGCGCTCTACGGCGACATCATTATCCCGTCTCGCCGGGTTACGCGCTTCGTGGGACAGGTCAACCCGGCGAGGGCGCGCTTTTCGCTTCGACCCGAGCCGCCTGGAGATCGACCTCGCCACTGAGCCCGTCGTCGCCATCTCCTCCATATAGAAGGACTAGCCACTTGCGCACCCGGCCCCGCCGGTCGTCCTAGATCCCTCCATGTATAGGGGCAGGTACTCGCCGAGCGTGACCTTGCCAGCCTGGCGATCCCGGAGGATCCGGCGCTCGCGCTGCTCGCATTCGATGTTGACCTTGCCCGCTCGAGCTCGGCTACGGTTACGCGAAATCCCGCTGACTCGTGTTCGACGTGCGGGGTTATAGCCTCTCGTGCGCGCACCCATCCTCGGCCGCGCGACTCTTGCGAATCATGACTACGCTCTAAGCAAACGCTCAACGGGCAACACGCACGTCGTCTTGAGGTCGGGTCTATGGTGGGGTCGCTATGAAAGACCGACTTGTCAGGTCTTGGTTCGCCCTGGTGGTGCCCATCCTTATCCTCGCCCCGGTGCTAGGTGCGACCCGAGCGGCTGCGACCTTCCCTGGTTCCAACGGGCTGATCGCTTTTTCGTCTGCCAAGGCTGGTCACTTCGGGATCTGGACCGTACATGCAGACGGTTCATCGTTGACCGAACTCATGCCCACGCAAGGTCTGCCAGGTGGACTCGCTTTCTCCCCGAACGGGAAGAAGATCGCCTTCGACCGGGGTGGTCTTCACACGGACCTGTGGGTGATGCGGGCAGATGGCACCGGCGCCCACCGGATCACGTTCGGACCGGCCGATGACACCGAGCCCACCTGGTCCCCCGACGGCACCAGGATCGCATTCGAGCGGAACGGCAACCTCTGGATCAAGAACCTCCTGACCCATCAGGCGCGCCAGGTCGCGACGGGACCGGCTCACTTGCCTGACTGGTCACCGTCCGACTGCTCGATCGCGTTCGGTCGGGGTGGTGATCTGTGGACGATTGCGCCCGATGGCGCTGGACTCACCAGGCTCACCCACACCTCGAACCTCTTCGAGTCCTCACCTTCGTGGTCACCTGATGGAGGACAGATCGTCTTTGGCGTCGTCGATGCGTCCCGAGAGATCTACGTACGAGTGATGAACGCCGATGGCAGCAACCAGGTGACACTCACCGTCCCGTCCTCCTCGGTTACTTCCTACGCGCCGGTCTGGTCCCCCGATGGGTCATCGATCGCCTTCGCCCAGGGCGTGCCCTTCGGTGATTCGCACCTTTGGGTGATGAACGCGAACGGCACGAACCCGGTGCGGATCACTTCAGGACCGACGTTCATCGGAACGCTCGGGTGGCAGAGCGCCTAGAGGTGCCCGTGCTGACTGGGAGGGTCAATACGGAGGGTGGCTCCTGGGTCAAGGCGGCGGCCGGCTCCGACATACATGGAGTGATAGGCGCTCTGGCAACACAGAGCGTTGATGAAGCCACATCCAAACCGTTCGACGCGCGGTGATAGCCACCGCGGGTAGCAGTTTGCTCATCTAGTCTCTTCCTGCCAAGCGATGCCCACGACGAAAGGGTTCCGAATGCGACTCGAGAACAAGGTGGCACTCATCACCGGCGGTGGCACCGGCGTCGGTGCGGCAGCCGCCCGTCTCTTCACCCGCGAGGGCGCCAAGGTTGTCGTCACCGGCCGGCGCCCCGAACCGATCGAGGCCGTCGCCAAGGAAACCGGCGCCATCGCCGTGGCCGGTGACACCAGCGACCCTTCCCACGCCGCTGAAGCCGTAACCACCGCCGTCGAGAACTTCGGCGGGCTCGACATCGTCGTTGCGAACGCCGGGATCGGCATCGATGGAACGGTCGGCGACATGGACCTCGCCGACTGGCACAAACAGATCGACATCAACCTCACCGGCCCCATGATGATGGCGCGCGCGGCCATCCCCGCGATGCTCGAGCGCGGCGGTGGTTCGGTCGTCCTGGTCGCGAGCACCAACGCCCTGGCCGCCGCCCCTGCCTCGGCCGCCTACGACATCTCGAAGGCCGGACTGCTCGCCTTAGCTCGCGCGATCGCGGTCGACTACGGGCCGCGGGGGATCCGCGCCAACGCGCTGTGTCCGGGCTGGATCATCACACCGATGGGCGACGAGTCGATGGACGCGCTGGCGGCCGAGCGCGGCCTCGGCGGCCGGGAGGACGCCTACAAGTTCGCGTCCGCCGACGTGCCGCTGCGGCGCGCCGGCACCGCCGAGGAGATGGCCGCCTGCTGCCTGTTCCTGGCCAGCGACGAGTCCTCGATCGTGACCGGCACCGCGCTCATCGCCGACGGCGGCGGCAGAGCCGTCGAACTCACCAGCCGGATGTTCGCCTCCGACTGACCACATCGTGGACCGGGGCCGAAACCCTGCCATCATCCATCGATGCGCAACGGGGCCGGGATCCGTGCTGGAGTGTCCTTGCTCCTCGTCATGGGTGCGTGCACGTCCGGGCAAGCGACCGGGTCCGCGAGCGCCGCCGGATCGCCGAGCCCCACTCGCGAGCCGGCGGCGACGGTTCCCGACACGGCCCTGTGTGAAGCGATCCACCACGTGGCGTGCTACCGACCTGCTCAGATGCAGACCGCCTACGACCTGACGTCGTTGCACAGACGGCTCCTGGACGGGACCGGCATCACCATCGCCATCGTCGTTTCCTTCGGCTCGCCAACCATCGAAGCTGATCTCCACCGGTTCGACAGCGACTTCGGTCTGCGGGATCCGACGCTCACGATCATCCACCCGGCCGGCCCGATACCCGCCTTCACGCCGTCGGAGACCCGGATGGGCTGGGCGCGGGAGACATCGCTCGACGTCGAGTGGGCCCACGCATTCGCGCCGGGGGCGAACATCCTCTTAGTGGAAACCCCCGTCGCGGAGACCCTCGGAGTGCGTGGGTTCCCGGAGATCGTGAAGTCCGAGCGCTACGTGATCGAGCATCATCTCGCCGACGTGATCTCACAGAGCTTCGGAGCGCCTGAAGACACCTTCCCCAACCCGGAGGCGATCATGCGGCTCCGCGGTGTCTATGGCGAGGCGGCCGCCGCCGGTGTGACCGTCCTCGCGGGCACCGGCGATGCCGGCGCGAGCGGTGATGCCACCCCTCACAGCTACTACCAACACCGGACGGTCTTCTGGCCGGCTTCCGACCCGCTCGTGACGGCGGTCGGTGGGACGGACGTCCACCTCGATCTGAGCGGGGTTCGGACCAGCCCGGACACGGTCATGAACCAATCGGAGGACCATCTCTTCGCATCCGGCGGTGGGACATCGCGGATCTTCCCACGACCGAGCTATCAGGACGGCGTGCAGGCGGAGGTCGGCACTGCTCGGGGGATCCCGGACATCGCTTTGAGTGCGGGGGGCGAGGACGACGCCGTACTCGTATACAGCAGCTACGCCGGAGAACGCTCTGAGTACTACATCGACGGTGGGACGAGTGCGGCGACCCCTGAGTTCGCCGGGATCGTCGCGATCGCCGATCAGGTGGCCGGGCACGACCTCGGCCAACTGAACCCGCTCCTCTACGCACTCGCGGCTCATAACGGTCCAGGGCTCGTTGACGTCACCCTGGGTACGAACACCGCCGCGTGGCGTACCCACGGGAAACAACACAAAGTCATCGGTTGGGCGGCGGGACCCGGATACGACCTCGCCAGCGGGTTGGGTACCGTCGACGCCGCCGATCTGGTCCAAGAGTTGGCAGGCTGAGGGAACGCCTAGCGCGTAACACCGTAGGTTAGGTAGGCGAATCCTCCCTGGCTCTCCGCACTCACCAACGTCAAACGGCCGGACGCGATCCGACGAGGGAGGAGCGGCGCGCCCGCGCCGAGCGTCACCGGCGCGATGTGCACCTGGACCTCGTCGAGCAGTCCCTCGTCGTCGAACTGTCCCACCAGTTCGCCGCCTCCCACCACCCAGATGTTCTTGTCCGCTGCCGCGGCTGCCATCGCCTCGTGAACGGGAGCGATAGGACCTTGAACGAAGGTGAGGGAAGCGTCGGGGAGGGGCGCGAGCTCACGGTGGGTGAAGACCCAGCAAGGGATGTCGCCGTAGAACTCGTGCCACTTCGCCGGCTCCTCGAGCAGGCGTTCATGCTCGAGCGCCCACTCGTAGGTCGTCGCCCCCATGGCCATCGCACCGACGCCGCCGATGAACTCCTCCCACCGGCTCTCGCCGTGCTCGGGGGTATGTGCCTCGAAGAGCCAATCGAGAGAGTTGTCGGCATCGGCGATGAACCCGTCGATGCTCATCGCCGTGAAGTACTGCGTCTTCGGCACCGGGCCAGTATCGCAGCGACGGACCTACCCCGCGGGCGGACCTGCCTCGGTGAGGAACACGATCAGGAGTTCGTTCAGCTGCGTCGGCGTTCGCAGGCTCACGACATGATCTGCATCGTCGAAGGTGACCAACCGGGCATCCGAGATCCCGGCGGCGATCAACTCGCTGCATCTGCGCAAGGTCGGCGGATCGTGCGCGGCCATGACAGCCAGCGCGGGCACGGTGATTTCCCCGAGACGAGCGACCGCGGGAGGGTCCAGCTCCTCGATGGCGCTCTCGTCCATCGTGAGCTCATGGATGT
>JAXDJY010000329.1:0-4210 GCA_034667445.1 Actinomycetota bacterium
GGCACGAACGGTGCCATCGCGCAGATCCTTGCGATCGGGAACCCGGCGATCTTCTGGGGCAGCGTCGGCGCGCTCCCGTTCACCGCGTGGTGCTGGCGCCGGTCGCGTGACTGGCGGGCCGGGGTCATCGTCGTCGCGATCTTGGTCCAGTGGCTCGCCTGGGCCGCCGTCTCGCGGCCTCAGTTCTTCTTCTACGTCCTACCGATCACGCCGTTCATGGTCCTCGCGTGCGTGTACACGGTGCGGTTCTTCTACGAGGCCACGTTCGTGCAGACCGACCCGAGCACGGGCGAGCGTATCGAGTCCAGGTACCACCCATACCGCCCGGTCGCGTGGCTCTTCGTGCTGCTATCGGGGGGGTTGTTCGTCTGGTTCTGGCCGGTCCTGACGGGAGGGATGCTTTCCCACGACGCATGGATGATGCGGATCTGGCGAACCCGCTGGATCTAGGCGGCGTGGGCACCATATGCGGCTGATGTGACCATCGGTCGGAAATATCCGGGCAGCAGAACGGAATCCGAAGTCCGAGACACGTTAGCCTTCCGCTGCAGATGGCCAACAGCTCGCACATCTTCATCGGGATGACCGACGGGATCCGTCTGGCGGCGACCCTCTACTTCCCCGACGATGCGGGCTCCGGGCCGTGGCCCGCCATCCTGGAAGCGCTTCCATATCGCAAGGACGACGTCACTGGGAGCTACCGGCCTGAATACGTCCGGCTCGCCGATGCCGGCTACGTGGTCTGCCGCGTCGACGTCCGCGGCACGGGGACCAGCGAAGGCATCGCCACGGACGAATACCCGGCCGTCGAGCGCACCGACATGTGCACCGTGATCGATTGGCTCGCCACGCAGGACTGGTCGGTGGGAACCGTCGGCATGTACGGGACCAGCTACAGCGGCTTCAACTCGATCCAGCTCGCCATGGAACGCCCGCCGGCGCTGAAGGCGATCATCCCGATCTACGCGACCGATGATCGCTACGCCGACGACGTCCACTACTTCGGCGGTGCGCTGAAGCAGCTCGACCTCGTCGACTATCCGACCTACATGACGGCGATGAACGCGATGCCTCCGGTCCCGGCGCTGTTCGGCGATGGGTGGCGCGAGGAGTGGGAGCGCCGGTTCCATCAGACGGAGCCCTGGCTATTCACCTGGCTCGAACACCAGCGTTTCGACGATTACTGGCAGTTCGGCTCACTCCGGCCGAACTACAGCTCGATCGAAGCGGCAACGATGATCGTGGCCGGATGGGCCGACGGATACCGCAACAACACGCTGCGGACGTTCGAGGCTCTGACCGCGCCGAAGCGCCTCATCGCCGGCCCGTGGGCGCACGCCGCCACGGATACGTCCATCCCGGGCCCGAACATCGACCTGGTCCCCGAGATGCTCAAGTGGTGGGACCGCTGGCTGAAAGGCATCGACAACGGCGTTGATCGCGAACCACCGATCGTGTTGTTCGCGCAGCGATCCACCCTGCCGGCCGCCGATCGCCCCGTGGTGAACGGGGCGTGGCGATACGAACCGACCTGGCCCGCCGAACGGCTTCGTCCCACCGCCCTTGCGCTGTCGATCGCCGTATCGAACGCCGACACCGGTGATCTCGATCGGCTCGCCGTTCGCGGCGACGTGGGCGTCACGGCGTGGATCAGCTGCGCGGGACACATGCCCTACGGCCAGTCCACGGATCAGCGCCCTGACGAGCTCGTTTCGCTCACCTACACCTGGGATCTGCTGACGGCCGACCTCGAGATCCTCGGATATCCCCTGCTGCACGTGGAAGTGACATCCGATGCGCCCGTCGCGTATCTGTCCGCGAAGCTCTGCGACGTCTTCCCAGACGGCACGTCGTCGTTGGTCACCCGGGGCATGCTGAACCTCACGCACCGAGACTCGCGTACCGAACCCACGCCGCTCGAACGGGGCAACACCTATGCGGTCGAGTTCGAACTCGAAGCCTGCTCGTGGACGTTCGAGGCTGGACACCGGCTGCGGCTTGACCTCGCGGGAACCGACTGGCCGAACGCTTGGGCCCCGCCCGAGCCGCTCACGCTCTCTATCGATCCTCGGGCCTCGACCATCACGGTGCCGGTGTTGGCCGGGCCCTCGCCGATCCTCGAGGTTCCCGCCCTCGCACCGCCACAGCGACCGCAGGAATCCTCGGAGCCCGATGACCCCGACCAGGGATGGGTCCTCTGGCGGATCGAAGACGACATCCTCAAGCAGGAACGCCGGGCCTGGGCCGGGAGCTTCAACGACAACCCGGCGGACGGAGAACTCCCCTCCTACAGCGACCTCTACCGCGGCGTCGTCTCCGTCTCGACCATCGATCCCGGGCGCGCGTCAGCGGATGCCGAGGCGACCTTCGAAGCTCGCTGGCCCGAGGCGACGTGCGCGACCCACACCGCGGTCAAGATCGAGAGCGACCGGTCCAGCTACCGGGTGCACGCGGAGTTGATCGCGTCGGAGAACGGCGAGGAACGGTGGCGTCGGTCGTGGGACCGGACGTTCCCCCGAGACCTGCAGTAAGTCGGTTCAGGCGATATCGGCGACGTCCGGCACGTTGACCGTCGATCCGGAGGTGGCGATCGACGTGACCACATATGGCTCGTCACGGAAGAGATCGGCGCTGCGCATCCTGATGAGGAGCGATGGCTTCCCCGCGGCGAATACGATCTGCTCGCGCCCGGCGATCTCCGTATCCACCCACATGGGCGTCAGGAAGTAGAGGCCGAGCGGGGGGATGCAGGTCGCGTCCATCCCAGTGAAATGCGCGACAACCTCCCGGTGCGTGGCCCTGCGGGCATCCGGATCGTCCAAAGCCGCCTGGACCAGGAAGAGGTTGAGCTCGGCGTCGAGGGGCATGATCATCATCGCGAAGCCGTAGCGATAGTTCATGACGACGGTCTGCACGAGTTCGGATGCCGGCACGTCGTGTGCCTGCGCGGTCTCGAGCGCCGTTTCAGACTGCGGAGTCGGCAGGACCGTGAACGCGACGCCCCGTCCCTGCAGGTATTCGATGATTGCCGACACGGACTACCCTTTCCAGCGGCGTTGTTCCGAAGATTGTATGCACCGAACCCGACCCGGCGCCACAACCCAAACGGTCTAGGTCTCTCGGGGTCAACCGAAGCCTGGCAGATGGTTACGGAAAAGGAGATACCCGACACCTGCGCCCACGTCCAACAAGACGTGTGCCACCACGAATGGCCATGTTCGGCGCCACCTGAGGAACAACGCGCCGAAGAAGACGCCCATGAGGAGATTCCCAACGAACCCACCCCACCCTTGGTAAAGGTGATAGGTGGCCCGAAGCAAGGCGGGAACAAGAACCGCCCACACTGGTGGCCATCGCAGCTGCTGCAGGCGAGTGACCAGGTAGCCGAGAACGATGATCTCCTCCACCACGCCCGCCGAGATCGCATTGAGGAGAAGCGCAGGGACGGTCCACCAATGTCCCGTCGGCGGCACCGGCACCACGAATCGATTCACGTTGAGCGCGACGGCTGCCAGGTAGATGAGGATCCCCGCGACCGAGACCACGATGAATAGAACGATCGCGCGGGCGATGTCTCGCTGGCGGTCCTCGCCGTCCATACCGAACGCGGCGAGCCCGCCTTCGCTTCGGCGCGCCAGGTGTAGGACGAGCAGCGCGGGCGCCAGCCCGAAGATGAAATCGATGACCTGGAGATAGAACCGAGGCGACTGATCCCCTACCGACACCTGCACGCCGGACACCGGTGCGGTTAGAAGGCTGATGACGGCGAACACCGCGCTCGCGAGCAGTGACAGCATCAGCACGACCACGATCTCTTCGACCAGCGTCCGCCGATCCGCAGAGGTGGGCGGCACCGGGGGTACGGGTGGGAGCACCGGTTCCATCCGGGTCACTGTACGCATCGTCGCTCTTCTACACTGCCCGCCTCGAGCGAAGGAGCGTCCATGGCAGTGCGTGGGAAGTCGGCGGACCTCGTCATCGTCGGGGCCGGCGCGATCGGCGGCTGGGCCTCGTGGTTCGCTGCGAACGACCTGGGGGCCGAACGGGTCGTCGTGTTGGAACAGGGCGTGGTCGGACAGGGAGCGTCATCGCGCGCCGCCGGGATGGTCCGTGCCCAGGGCGGCTCACCCGACACGGTCCGGTTGGGGATGTGGAGCATCGCGTTCTATCGCCGGCAGCAGCGACTCCTCGGCACCGACTCCGGCTTCAG
>JAXDJY010000330.1:0-3404 GCA_034667445.1 Actinomycetota bacterium
GAAGCCGTACCTAGTAATCGCGACGGAGAATCCGATCGAACAGCACGGCACCTATCCGCTTCCCGAAGGTCAGCTGGACCGGTTCGCCATGACCGTCGAGGTCGGCTACACGGATCGCCGGGGCGCCGCAGATATCGTGCGCCGCCAACTGCACCACCACCCGATCGAGGATCTCAAGGCCGTCCTCACACCCGATGAAGTGGTGCGGTGTCAGCAGGCCGTCCGCGACGTCCACGTGGACCAGCCCATCATCGACTATGTGGTCTCCCTGGCGCTCGCGACTCGCGCCGCTGCCGAGATCGCCCTCGGCGCGAGCCCACGCTCCATGGTCGCGCTCACCCGATGTGCCCAGGCGCGTGCCATCAGCGAGGGCCGCGACTTCGTGCTGCCCGACGATGTGAAGGCGCTCGCTCCCGCTGCGCTCGCGCACCGGTTGATCCCGCGCCAGACCCGCGGTGGTAATGGCGTCGGACGCGACGTGGTCCGTCGGATCCTCGACGAAGTTCCCGTCCCGCTCGGCATCCTCGGGAAGGGGTGACCCCTGTGCCGCGCTTGCGGCGACGCGCCGCCGGTCTGCTCGGAGGCGCCCTGGTCCTGTTCTTCCTCGGATCGAATGTGCAAGCGGGGTGGCTGTACGTCCTCTCGGCGTTCATGCTCGGGACCCTCATCGCGGGGTGGGTCCTGCCGGCGCTCATGGTCCGACGGGTCGCCGTTACCCGCTCGGCTCCTGTAGAGGCGTTCCAAGGCCGGCCGGCTGAGGTCGAGCTCGTGATCGAGGACGTCTCGTTCGGGATCCGACTCGGAGTGGCCGTGGAGGACCCGCACCTAGCTCCGACGCTCGCCTACACCCCAGCCCTCAAACCCGGTGACCGCATTGCTCTGCGGACCGAGCGCACCCCGGCCCGGCGCGGGCCGCAAGGGCCGACCCAGGTGGTCGTTTCATCGGCGGGGCCGTTCGGCGTCGCGGTCGCCAGACGCAGGATCGAACTGGAAGGTCAGACCCTCGTCTTCCCCGAGGTCGTTCCCTTGGGACCGTTGCCCTTCGTCCACGCGGCGGACACTCATGAACGATCCGTGCATCCCTATCCCCGGATGGGGCAGGGGCCGGAGTTCATGGGGATACGTGAGTACCGGCCCGGAGACGGGATGCGGAACGTTCACTGGCCATCGACCGCCCGCCACGGCACCCTGATCGTCCGCGAGTTCGAGGAGGAGACGACGCGCCGATTGGCGCTCATCGTCGATACGACGAACGACGTGGGGACAGAGTGGACGCCGCTGGATCGGTGCTGCTCCGCGGCCGCCTCGATCGCGATGTCGGCGCTCACGCAAGGCCACGGCGCCCGGCTCATCGCCGCGCGCGAAGGCACCCCGGACGTGCTGGCACGGGCAGACGAGTCGCAGATGCTCGACTGGCTCGCGCGGCTGCGGCCGGGCGGGGGGCTGCCCCTGCCCGACCTCATCGAAGCTATCGGCGACGAACTTCGCGGGATACGGACCGTCGTGGTCGCGTTCCCGACGTGGCGGATCAATACCGCCCCCGTGATCTCCGCGGCAGCCTCGCGCCTGTTCGAACTCGTGGACACCGTCGTCACGATCGTCGTCGAGATCGATCCAGATCTCGCGCCGAAGGATTCGGTTCTCTCGTCGGGGGCAATGGATAACCTGGCCCGGACCCTTCGGGCCGTCGGCGCCGAGGTGTATCGATGGGCACCGGCCGATGAGCTGGCGGGAGCTCTTCAACTCGGGGCCGGCGTTCGATGAAACTGACGATCCGGACGCACGGCGCCATCGAGGATTCCGTCCCCATGCGGGTCGTGGCCGCGCTCGCCGTCGAGGTTGCGATCATCGCGGTTGTCGCGCAGGGCGCGGTCGACGGGTTCACGGCCGTGTGTGCACTGCTCGCTGCCCCGGCCGGATACCTCTTCTCCTACCGCCAGCGGAACCGTTCTGCGTTGACCACGAAGATCCTTCTATCCATCGGCTTGCTGGTCGCCTTCGCACAGTTCCTCGGCACCGTTCGAACGGCAACGACGATCGACCAAGCCAGGATCCCTCTCGCCTCGCTCTTCCTCTGGGTCCAGGTGTTGCACTCGTTCGACGTGCCGAGACGCCGAGACCTGTCGTTCTCGATGATGTCGAGCGTCGTGCTCATGGCGGAGGCCGGGGCGCTGTCGCTCACATCCTCCCTGCTCTGGTTCATGGTCGTCTGGGCCGGACTCGCGTCGGTGTGGCTCTTCCTTTCCAGCGCACCGCCCGGCGGCGCGATCACCCCGCTGGTCTCGATCACGCGCAGACGATCCGGGAACGGCCTGGCGGCACCGGTTCGATTCGTCGGCTTGAGCGCATCCGTGGTCACCGCCGCGACCATCGCCGTGTTCCTCGTGATGCCGCGGCTCCCCGGGACGTTCGTGCACACGCCGCCGTTCTCCCTGAGTGGCTCCCGGCCGGTCGGAGACTTCTCGGGAGAGGTGAGCAACCCCGGCTTGCAGGCCCCCACCGACGGCGTGGTCGATTACGCCACGAACGCCTATCCCGGGTTCAGCGACGTCGTCGATCTGCGGGCTCGTGGCCACCTCTCCGACGACATCGCCTTCCGGGTTCGGTCATCGCAAGCCTCGCTCTGGAGAGCGGAGGTGTTCGATACGTTCGACGGCTCAAAGTGGACCATCGGCGACCCGTCCACCACCGTCCTCCCGTCACTCGGAGACGGGGGAGAGGCCAGCATGCCACCGCCCGCGGATGGGTCGGTGCTGGTGCCGACCGTCCCTCTCACCCAGACGTTCTACATCGAGTCGCCCCAGCCCAACGTGTTGTTCGCCGCGTACCGGCCGGCACAGATCTACTTCCCCGCAGGTGGTCTCCGCACCGACGGCTACGACTCCGTTCGCTCGCCGATCTATCTGGACACCGGGATGGTCTATTCGGTCGTCTCGAACGTTCCCATCACCGATCCGCGGACGCTCAGGTCGGCGGAGCCCCTGCGGGTATCTGCCGATGACCCCGACCTGCAGTTGTCATCGACCATGCCGCGGCGCGTCGCCGGGCTCGCGGCACAGATCACGGCGGGTCGCAGTACCGAATACGACAAGGTCATCGCCGTCCAGGATTGGATCGCCGCGAACACCCAGTATGACCTCAACGTGGCCCGTGATCCCGCCGGCGTCGATACCGTCGACCGGTTCCTGTTCGTGACCCATCGCGGATTCTGCGAACAGATCGCGAGCGCCATGGCGGTGTTGCTCCGAACCCAGGGTATCCCGACGCGCCTGGTCACCGGGTACGGCCCCGGGACCTGGAACCCGTTCACCGGCTACTACGAGGTCAAGCAGTCCGATGCGCACGCCTGGCTCGAGGTGTATTACCCGTCGATCGGTTGGGTCCCGTATGACCCGACGTTCGAC
>JAXDJY010000331.1:0-5043 GCA_034667445.1 Actinomycetota bacterium
GACGACTAGCACCGCGGCTCCGCCTTCGACCACGGCAACCGAGCACAGCGATCCAAACGACGGAGTCCAGACGTCTTCCCGCTTCGACCCGATACGCTCTCCGTAGCTCGCGAGGGCGCCTCGATGGAGACGGAGAAAGCGGAGTGGACGGCGACGAACGCGACCTGGCGGACCTGGTCGGATCGGTCGTGCACTACGAGGTGTTCTTCCCTGGCGAGGCAGCAGCGGAGATCACGTTGCTCTCGATCGGCGATGAGGCCGTCGAGGTATTCGGTTATGAGCTTGCGGCCTGGGAGCGACCGCAGGATCAATGGCATCGGATGTTGCATCCGGGCGACTACCCGCGTGCGGTTGCCGCCTCCTGGGCCACGAGCCGGCTCGGCCGGCCCCACTCCATCGAGTACCGGGTGACGCGCAGCGACGGCAGGACCCTGTGGATCTCGGATGAGGCAACGGTCGAACGTCGGGGGGCGAACGACGAGGTCTGGAGGGGAACGTTCACGGTGATCGAACCCCCTCCGACCGGCGGGTGGACCCCCGCGACCCTCGGCACGCAGATCGTCTCGGCTCTGGGAGAGGCCGGCGCGAGGCAACTCCTCAACACGTTGGACGACTCCGAGGCCGAGCGGGCGGCGGCGATCGCCGAGCTCGACATCGGAGGGGATTCTGCGTGGCTCGCCGACCTGCTCACCGACCTTGAGATGGACGAACCCGCGCGCCTTCGGGTGGCAGGCGGGCTGCGGTCGGCGCTCGGCGGCTGAGGGGTTCACTGCGTGTAGTCCCTGAAGTTCCCCGGCACACGCTTACAGGCGGCCCATCGAGCGTTCGGTGGCAGGATCGAAGAGGTACATCCGTCCCGGTTCGATCCCGATGGCGACCGACCCACCGACATCGATCAGCAGGTCGGGGGCCGCCTGGGCAACCAATCGCGCCCCGCCGGGCAGACCGACCCCTATCAATGTCTCGCGACCGAGCATCTCCACGTACTCCACCGTTCCGTTCACCGGCCCGACGAGGTCGGCGCCCTCATGCCAGATGCGCGCATGCTCCGGGCGAACCCCCACGATGACCTCATCGGGGAGCAGGACGCGCGCGGCCGTCTCCAGCCGCACCTCACCCCGCGAAAGGATTGCCGTACCATCCGCGCGGGTGACGTTCATAGTAACGAACGCCATCGAAGGGCTGCCGATGAAGCCCGCCACGAAAACGTTCGCCGGCTCTTCGTACACGGACCTTGCATCACCGACCTGGGCGAGGACCCCTTCGCTCATCACCGCCACGCGATCCCCCATCGTCATGGCTTCCACCTGATCGTGGGTCACGTAGACCGTCGTGTTGCCGACCTGCTTATGGAGCTGTTTGATCTCGCTCCTTGTCTGCACGCGCAGCTTGGCGTCGAGGTTCGACAGGGGTTCGTCCATCAGAAAGACCTCCGGCTGGCGGACCATCGCGCGCCCGAGCGCCGCGCGCTGCCGCTGGCCACCAGAGAGCGCCCGGGGCTTACGTTGAAGGAGCTCCTCGATGCCGAGCGTCGCGGCCGTCTCCTGGACCCTCCGCGCGATCTCCGCCTTCGGCGTCTTCCGCATCTTCAGCCCGAAGGCCATATTCTGTTCCACGGTCATCTGCGGGTAGAGCGCATAGTCCTGGAAGACCATCGCGATATCGCGATCGCGAGGAGCCACGCGGTTCACCTCCCGCTCGCCGATGAGGATCTCGCCGCTCGTGATCGCTTCGAGTCCCGCCACCAGCCGCAGCGCCGTCGTCTTGCCCGACCCGGACGGCCCGACGAACACCATGAACTCTCCATCGTGGATGTCGAGCGAGAACTCGGACAACGCGCTCACTTCATCGAAGTGTTTCGTCACCTTCCGGAACTCGACGGTCGCCATCTCCTACCCCTTCACCGCGCCGGTCAGTACGCCACGGATGAACTGCCGCTGCAGCAGCAGGAACACCATCACGACCGGCAGGGCAACGATCACCGCGCCCGCCGCGATCAGCGGCGTATTCGTCACGTATTTCCCCGAGAAGACCTGCAGGCCTGCCGGGGCAGTGAGGTGCTGGTTGCTCGTGGTCAATACGAGCGCCAGGAAGAACTCGTTCCAGCTGTCGGCGAACGTAAGGACCATGAGCGTGAGGATCGCCGGCCAGCCGAATGGGAT
The DNA here is from genome assembly GCA_034667445.1 of Actinomycetota bacterium. Classification (GTDB taxonomy): domain Bacteria; phylum Actinomycetota; class UBA4738; order UBA4738; family HRBIN12; genus JANXVR01. The sequence continues at coordinate 2,163 of JAXDJY010000331.1, forward strand.
CATGATCCGCCACATGATCTGCCAGGTCGACGCGCCGTCGATCCGCGCGGCCTCCAGGAGGGAACGCGGCGCCGACAGGAACGCGGCGCGCATCCAGAAGACCCCGAACGCCACTGCACCTGAAACCTCGACCAGGATAAGCGCGGTCCACGTGTCGATCAGGTTGAGACTCCGGATGTCGTAGTAGAGCGAGACGATGGTGGCTTCGGTCGGGATGATCAGCCCAAGGATGAAGGTGTAGAACAGCACCTTCGAACCACGGAAGCGCATGGTCCCGAACGCGTATCCGCCCAGCACGGACAAGCCGGTTGCGAGCACGACGACCGACACAGCGACGATCGCGCTCGAACGGAAGTACATCGAGAAGTCTCCTTGCGTCCACGCGGTGACGAAGTTGTGGAACGCGAAGTGCGAAGGCAGCTTGAACGAGGACGGCTGACTGCCCGACGGATACACGCTCGCGATGAACACGCCGAAGATCGGGAAGAGTGCGATGAAGCAGAAGAACACCAGGAGCGCGTAGTTGATGATCGCCTGCCTCCGAGTGGTTGCGTTCATCCGATCACCTCATGCATCTTTCGGCTCCAAGACCTTCGCGATGCCGTAGGAGACCGCGAAGACCACAACCATCAGCGTGATGCCGATGGCGGCCGCCGACCCAACCTGACCCGTGAGGAACGCACGGTTGTAGACCTCGAACGCCGGCACGGTGGTGGCGGTGCCCGGCCCGCCGTTCGTCATGATGTAGACCTCGTCGAATGTGCCGAGCGCGTCGATCATGGTGAGCACGACGACGACGGTGAGCTCGTAGCGGATCCCCGGGAGCGTGACGGCGAAGAACTCACGCACGGCGTTGGCGCCGTCCACCCGCGCGGCCTCATAGAGGCTTGCGGGGATCTTCATGACCCCCGCGATGAACAGGATCATGCAGAACCCGTACTCCTCCCACGAGCCGAAGAGGCCGACGGCCGGGAGAGCCGTGTGGAAGTCCCCGAGCCAGGGCCGGCGGAGGAACCCGAGGTGTACGTCCTGGAGGAAGTTGTTCAGCGGACCTTTCGGGTCATAGATCCACGTCCAGGCGAAGGCCAGCACGACATCAGTCAGCACCGTCGGGAGGAACAGGAGCATGCGGAATACCGTGAGACCGCGGATCCGCATCCGCGACAGGAGGGCGGCGAGCAACAGCCCGATCGCCACCGGGATGAAGCAGTAGAAGACGATGAGTACCAACGTGTGAAGGTACGAGTCGCGGATGATCGGATCGCTGAAGACGGCGCGGTAGTTCGACAGGCCCACCCACTGGCCGGTGGTGATCCCGTCCCAGTTGTAGAACGAGAGGTTGAATCCCTGGACCAGTGGGACCAGGTTGAACGCCGCGTAGATCAGGAACGCCGGGAGGATGTAGAGGTAGGCGACCTTGCGCGGCTCGCCGGGAAGGCGCTCCTGGCGACGCCGCTTGGGACTCTGGACGACCTCGATGATGGCCGGCCGTGCGGCGAGATCCTCCATCAGGACGTTGGGGACGCCGCCGTTGCCGTGGCCGAGGAGGCGGGTGGACGCGACTTCTGGAACGTCGAGTAGTCCGACTCCACCTTCGCGACGAACTGCTGCGGCGAGACCTTGAGCCCCATGAGTTCCTGCACCGCACCCGTGAGCGTGTTGTAGAAGCCGGGAGCCGCCCAGTCTTCGTAGGGCACCAGCGCGTTCGTATCGTTGACCTTCCCCGCCGCGGCGAGCATCTCGGCCAGCAGGGTCCCAGGCGTCACCCCGGTGGGCGTGAAACCGGTGTTCAAGGGGATCTGGCCGGCGGGCAACAAGGTTTGTGCAGCGTCTTCGTTAGTCATCCAGTCGATGAAGGCCGCTGCCGTGTCGGGGTGCTCGGTGGAGGAAGAGATCGCGAGGGGGAATCCTGGTCCGCCGGTGGACACCGGAACACCGCCGGCCGTCGTCGGCGGCATCGCGAAGAACCCAAAGTCGGTGCTGTCGGGCCCAAGGTTCCCGACGATCCAGTTGCCGGTGATGAAGTACAGGCCCTGGCCCTGCCCGAAGCGCGTGACGGTGTCGTCATAGCCGATGGCGAGGAAGTCCGGGGTGAAGTACCCGTTGCGAACCCAGCCCTGCAGCACGGTCGCCGCCTGGACGTTCTGCGGCGTGTCGAACGAGATGGCGTCGTATTCGCGGCCGAAGATGAAGTCGGTGATATCGGCCTGTGGGACGAACCGCTCCTGAAGGGCCTCCCACTCGTGGATCCCGGGGAACCCGTCGAGGTCTGCGTACTGGATCGCGATCTCCCCCCCCTGCTTCGCCGTTCCGAGCGATGTCTGGAACTCGGCGAACGTGGTTGGTACCGTCAAGCCGAGCTTCTGCATCGTCGCCTTGTTGTAGTAGACGCCGACGAGTTCGCCTTCGTTCGTGAAGCCGAAGAGACTGCCGGTCCCGAACTGCCTGCCGTCGGGCGTCCAGGTGTTGAGGGCGTTCGCGTTCGCAGAGACCCGGTCGAACCAGCCGTAGGCGGTGGCGTAGTTGTCAAGGGGAAGCAGCAATCCGGCCTTCACCATCTCACCCATGTCGGGCCACCCTTGGTTGGCCTCAACGACGTCGGGGGCTTTCGGACCGGTGAGCGCGAGCTTCAAGAGCGCCTTCAGGTCGCCGAAGCTCCGTTCCACACGGTTGATCGTGACGTTCGGATACTTCGCCTCGAAGCCTTTGACCAGGTCGTCCCAGATGTGGGAGACCTTCCCGCTCTCCTGATCCCACACGGTGAGGGTGACGGGACCGGTCTCCGTGACGCCTGTCGCGGCAGGGGCCGGCGGGGCGCTCGCCTGGCGCGTGGAGGTTCCCGGCGTGCAGCCGACGGCGACCGCAGCCAGGGAACCGGCGC
>JAXDJY010000332.1:0-4240 GCA_034667445.1 Actinomycetota bacterium
TCCGGCCGATCTTCGGCAGATGAAAGGCAGCAGCGAGGTCTGCGGCTTCATCCTGGGAGAGGCCGAAGGTCTGCAAGAGGCTCAAGAAGTAGCCAACGTCTGGCCGCTCCGCGAGAGAGAAGACTCCTACGACCGTTCCGCTCCCCCAATCGCGGACGATGAAGGCCCAGAAAGTTCATCCCCCGCTTCCTGATTTCCGTCAGGAGATGTTCGTAACTAGGGCCATGCACCGAGCAGTAGACGGAAAAACCACTAGTGGTTCAGTTTGAACCAACGTAGGTCTTGACTACTGGCGAGCCCTGGGATGCTTGAGTGGTGAGGACTAGACGCTGATGTTCGGTTTCTATCTCGGGTACCCACCTGGAAGCCCCGGTCACGTAGGTGTGCGATGGGTGGCTCTGTTCGAGGGCGACTTCTCTGAGGCGAAGTCGATCATCGATCGCTTGAAGGCAGAGGACATACCGAACCGGTTGGTGTTCCCGGACCCCCAACCGACTCCGTTTACCGTGAAGATCGAGGTCATGAAGCACTGGTTCCCCCGGGCTCAGGAGTTGATGGCATCGTGACGAAGAAGCGGCCTGCCGACATGAACGCCCCGCCTAACCGGCCATTGCCGTCCAAACAAATGGGTGCGGCATTTCGAGCTGGTAGTGGCCAACGGCGACTCTCAGGATGATAGGTGCGTCAAGTCGATGGATCCACGTTTCCCAAGCGAACAGTCGGCGACGCACCGTTTTCCCCGGCGGCGGAGGACCGTAGTAAGACTCCTCAGCTGTCGCTTGCCTGGGACCAACCGAGTTCCGTTTCGTCAGTAAGTCTCCCTTGTCCGCTGAGGCCACATCCGGGTCGTTTTCCATGAGTTGGAAATGCGGGTCCTTGATCATGCTGAGGCTGATCGGCTTCCCACTGGCGATCAGGTCGGCGGCGTGTTGCCCCAGCTCGCGAATGCATCGCCCCCTTGTGTATCCGTGACCCGCGTGAGATGCGTTCCGTCCAGCCACGAACGGTACAGATAGGTCGCATCGATAGAGCGGAGGTAGAGCGAGAAGACGATCCATTGGCCGTCGGGCGAGAACGCGGGTCCATACGCGAAGTGGTAGATGCCGCCCGTGTCGAGGGAGATCGCCGTCGGGTCAGCGCCGTCGGGATGCACCGTGTGCAGGGAACCGTCCTCGCCCCCGAACACGATCTCGCTCCCCGCCGGCGACCATCGCACCATGCCCCCCGGGTGCGGGTCGACCTGCCCGTAGTCCACGATCTTGCGAAGGCCCGTGCCGTCGACGTTCTCGGTGTACAGAGCCGCGCTCTCGTCGCTGGAGGGGTCCGGCCCGGTGCCGCAGCGATGCCGCACGAACACGAAACGGGTTCCGTCGGGTGAGTAATCGGCCTCCCCATCACCGCCCCCGCACTCGCCCTTCGGGCCGAGGGTGTCATGATTTGGGCTGACCGTCAGCCTCGTCAGGCCAGCACCGTTCGCGCGGATCGAGTAGATGCCGTCGGCGTTCTTGTGGTGGTCGTTCCCCCCTTGGCACAAGAGCGTCGTTCCCTCGGGCGACCAAGCGCCACAGGCGAGCGCGACGTCGAGCTTCCTCGTGTCGAGCATCGTCAGGATCGATCCGTCTGGACCGACGACCGCGGACCCGACCGGCCCGTCGGGCTTCAGCCCAAAGCTCACGACGAGCCTGCCACCGTCGGGAGACCATACGCCGACGGCTCCGTCCCAACGCGCCGGCAGCCGAAGTTGGTGCTCGTTCGTCCCATCCGGGTTCGCGAGGAAGGTGCCGAGATACGGACCAATGTCGGGGTTCCACGCGCCGAACCGGCTGTACGCGATCTGACCGGCGGGCGCTGTCGTAGGCCCCGCCGACGTGCTCGGCGGGGCTCCCGCGTTGACGGATCCGGTCGGCGCTGACCCGCCGGACTCTCCAAAGGAGCACGCCGTCAGTGCGATTGCCGCGGCCACCATCGAGATCACGACACGTTTCATCACTCCCCCCTCACCCATCGAATCTCGTGGCGCCCTTCGATTCTGAGGCTCGCTTTGCGTCTCATGATGCTTCCCCTTTCAGTCTCACGGCGCCGGCTCCCACGCCGGGCGGCCCCAGGCTCCCTGTCGAAGGAGACGCAGCCCGCTGCCGTCCTCATTCACCAAGTAGAGACCGAGGGGTTGACCCTGGGGTCCGCGGACCACGAGGGCGAGCTGCGTTCCATCGGGTGACCAGGTGAGTCCCGGCCAGAACGCTAGGAAGGGGCCTCTCCCGGCGCGAACCACCTCGGTCGGGTTCGTACCGTCGGGACGCACGGTCCTAAGCGCGATGACGCACCCTCCCTGGGCGTTGCAGTCCGTCGTAGAGGAGAGGTAGGCGATGCGCGATCCGTCCGGGGACCAGGCTGCGTCCCAGGCGTTCACGCCGAGTGAGTGCAGACCCGAGCCATCTTGATCGATGGTGTAGAGCCCCCCTTGCGTGAGGAAGGCGATCCGTTGACCGTCGGGTGACCACATGGGGGCGCTGATACCGGGGAACGTCGTGACGGTCCTTCTCCCACCGCCTTGAGGGTTGACCAGCTCGAGGGTATCGCCGTGCGTGAACGCGATGGTCGAGCCGTCCGGGGACCACGCCACCGTGCACATCCGGCCACACGGGTTCACGATCTTCCTAGAGACTCCGCTCGCGATATCCAGGACCCACACGTCGTTGGACCAGACATAAGCCAAGGCGGTGCCGTCCGGGGAGGATGAGAGGTCCGTCATGTTCTTCTCGCTGCCCATCACCGGCCACACGAGGTCTTTCGCCGAGGCAGCGACGGGCAGCGCCACCTCTTTGGACGTCGCCGGGTCGATCTGCAGGATCGCACCTTTGTCATTCCCGACGTCCGCACGAACGACGATGTCGCCGTTATGTGGGAGGGCGCCCGGCGTCTGATCGGCGGGGAAGGATCGATCTAATCCGAGCGCGCCCGAGATGAGTGCGATCACCGCAGCGAAGACCGCGAAGGCGAAGATCGCGGTGCCGATCCGCCGATCTCGCTGGCGCCGTTCCCTGGTGCGATAGACCGACTCGAGCGCCCCTGGATCCGCATCGACCCGGCGAGCCTCGCGTTCGAGCAGTTCCTTCAGTTCGCTCATGCGGGGGCCCTTTCGATCAGGAGCCGGAGCGAGGCCCTGGCGCGAGAGATCCGGACGCGAACCGCGCCCGAAGAGATGCCGAGCGCCTCTCCCGCCTCGATATCGGAGAAGCCCAGCCAATCGACGAGGACGATCGCCTCACGTTGGTTCGCGGGCAGCGTCGCGAGGGCGCGACGGATCCGGTCGCGATCGTCGGTGTCAGAGATCGGATCGGAGTGCTGCAGTGAGACCGCTCGTCGAGCCGCCAACCCGACCCGGCGCCTCGCGCTCCTTCGGGCGTTCACCGCCGTGCGGTAGAGGTAGCCGCTCGGATTCTCCATGCTCTTGATCCGATCCCATCGCTCCCAGGCCTTGACGAACGCGCCCTGGGCGAGCTCCTCGGCTTCGAACCGGTCTCCCGAGAGGAGATACATCGCCCGCAGGAGCGTCTCGTACTCTCCCCGGAAGAAGTCCTCGAATCCGATCCCCTCGGCCTCCACAGCTACCCCGTCCGTCATCGATTCCATCGTTATGCAAACGCACGAGGTAGCCAACTTGTTACAGACCGTTGACGGATGGAGGCGGCCGTCTGTGAGCCTTTGCGCGACCTCGGCGCCCGTCCTAACACGCTGGGCCTTATCAACATCCAGCGATCTCTCGCTTGGAGGCACCGATCCACGACTGCCTCCGCCCCGCGAGGGGGGCCAGTCGGGTTGGCTGGCGTTCCCGTGTTCGTGACCCGGCGGAGGTGGCTGCTGTCTGCGCGCATGATGTAGATGTTCGACTGCGTCCCGTGCGCGTAGGTGCCGGTGAAGATAATCTTCTTCCCGTCCGGGGACCAGCCAGCATCAGAGCAACCGATTGATTTCGGGTTTGAGAACGCTCCGCCGCACGAAGGCGAGATCGGGGGCTGGCGGAGGGCGCCGGCGTTGTCGATCCAGACCGGACGATCCAGACGAGCGACGGTACCAGCGGCGGTGCGAGCTGCGAAGAGGATGTTTCCCGCTCGGCTGCCAGCGCCCGCCAGAGTCCCCGTTGAGGATGATGCCTGGCGTCGCGATCTTCCGCAATCCCCTTCCACCGAGATTGAACACGAACGGGCCCCTTTGGCCGCTCTGATCGATCCGGAGAAAC